>NZ_JBHXNW010000151.1:0-7996 GCF_042717365.1 Streptomyces sp. NPDC058534 | reverse complement strand
TGGTTGACCGCCGAGCCCCGGACGACGGCGAGCACCGGGTGGCCGTTGCGGCGGGCGTCCGACAGCCGCTCCAGCAGCAGCATCCCCGCACCCTCGCCCCAGGCGGTGCCGTCGGCCGCGCCCGCGAACGCCTTCACCCGCGCGTCCGGCGCCAGCCCGCGCTGCCGGCTGAAGTCAATGAACGCCCCGGGCCCCGCCAGCACGTTCACCCCGCCCGACAACGCCATGGCGCAGTCGCCCTGCCGCAGCCCCTGGCACGCCAGGTGCAGCGCCACCAGCGAGGCCGAACACGCCGTGTCCACCGACACGGCCGGCCCCTCAAGACCCAGCACGTACGACACGCGGCCCGAGGCCACACTGCCCGCGACGCCCGTCAGCCGGTGCGCCTCGATGTCCTCGTCCGTCTGGGCCAGGAACATCCCGTAGTCGTTGGTGGCCACCCCGGTGTATACGCCGGTTGTCGTGGAGCGCAGCGAGGCGGGGTCGATGCGGGCGCGCTCGATCGCCTCCCAGGAGGTCTCCAGCAGCAGCCGCTGCTGCGGGTCCATCGCGAGGGCCTCGCGGGGCGAGATCCCGAAGAAGCCGGCGTCGAACGCCGAGGCGTCGTAGACGAAGGCGCCCTCGCGGACGTACGAGGTGCCGGGCTGATCGGGGTCAGGGTCGTAGAGTGCGGCCAGGTCCCAGCCACGGTCGGTGGGGAACGGGCCGATGACGTCACGGCCATCGGCGACCAGCCGCCACAGGTCCTCGGGCGAGCGCACCCCGCCCCCGTAGCGGCAGGCCATGCCGACCACCGCGATCGGCTCGGTGCGGGACTCATCCTCCGCCTGCAGCCTCCGACGGGACTCGGCCAGCTCGACCGTGGCCAGTTTCAGGTACTCGCGCAGCTTCTTCTCGTCGGACATGGCGGTGTTCACCGGCTCCTGTTGTCGATGAAGTCGAAGAGGTCCTCGTCGGAGGCTTCCTCGATGCGGTCCTCGATCCGCTCGATGCCGTCTCCGGCGGCCGGGCCGGACAGCTCGGCGAGCAGCGAGGCGAGGCCGTCGCGAATCCGCCCGCGTGCCTCGCCGTCGGTCGCGGCCCCGCTGTACGCGGCGCGCAGCCGGTCGAGCTCGGCGCCCCCGGCGGGCGCTGCTTGCGTGTCGGCCGCCAGCTCCGCCCCCACGTACGCCGCGATCGCCTCGGGCGTCGGGTGGTCGAAGGCCAGGGTGACGGGCAGCCGCAGGCCGGTGGCGAGATTGAGGCGGTTGCGCAGGTTGAGCACGCCGAGCGAATCGAAGCCGAGCTGCTTCAGCGGGCGCCCGGGGTCCACGGCCTCGGGTCCCGGGTGCCCGAGCACGGCCGCCGCCTCGGTGCGCACCAGCGTGAGCAGGTGGCGCCCCCGGCCGGCCTCGTCCAGGTCCGCGAGGCTGCGGGCCAGTTCGGTGGCCGCCTCGGCCAGGGCGTCGGCGTCGGGCACGACAGGCAGCGCGGTGTTGGCGGACGCCGCGCGTTCGAGCTGCTGCCGCCGCCAGGTGGCGAGCGCGGGCAGCGCATTGCGCAGCGGCGTGCCGGGCCGCACGCCCAGCGCCTCCGCGAGGCTCTCGGCGTCGCCCTCCTCCACGACCCGCCAGAACTCCTCGTCGGCCGGGTCGGCTTGCCTGGCCGCCACGGCGGCGTCGGCGTCGATCCAGAACGTCCGGCGCTGGAAGGCGTACGTCGGCAGGTCCACGGCCCTGGTTGCCTCGCCCAGCAGCGCACCCCAGTCCACGGCCACCCCACCCGCCCACGCCTCGCCCAGCGAGAGCAGGAACGGTCCGAGCCCGCCCTCCTGACGGCGCAGCGAGCCGACCGTCAGCACCTCGTCCGCCCCGGCCTCCTCGGCGGACTGCTGCACACCCAGTATCAGCAGCGGGTGCGGGCTCATCTCGACGAACGCCCGGTGCCCGGCCGCCAGCAGCGTCCGGGCGGCCAGGTCGAACCGCACCGGCTCGCGCAGGTTGCCGTACCAGTACGCGGCATTCAGCCGCGCGGCGCCGGCGTCGTGCATCTCGCCGGAGACAGAGGAGCAGAACGCCACGGCGGGCGCCAGCGGAGCGAGCGGAGCGAGCGCGGTCAGCAGTTCTTCGCGGGCGGGCTCGACGTACGCCGAGTGGCCGGCCTGCGCCGCGCGCAGCCGCCGCACGCGCACGCCTTCGCCCTCGCATTCGGCCGTCAGCTCCTCGCAGGCCGCCACGTCCCCGGCGACGACCACCGACGACGGGCTGTTGACGACCGCGACCGACAGCTTGCCCTCCCAGCGGGTGAGGCGTTGCTCCAGCTCGGCGACGGGCATCGCGACCGAAACCATGCCCCCGGCCGGGAGCGTGATGATTGCCTTGCTGCGCAGCGCCACCACGCGGGCGCCGTCCTCCAGCGACAGCGCGCCCGCGACGCACGCCGCCGCGATCTCGCCCTGCGAGTGTCCGACGACGGCGTCCGGGGCGACCCCGACCGACTGCCACAGCGCGGCCAGCGACACCATCACGGTCCACAGCACCGGCTGCACGATGTCCACGCGCTCCAGCAGCCGCTCGTCGTGCAGCACCTCGGCGGGCGCGAAGTCCACGAAGGGCTCCAGCGCCTTCGCACACTCCTCGAAGCGGGCCCGGAACACCGGGGAGGCGTCGAGGAGCCCGGCGGCCATGCCGGGCCACTGCGAGCCGTGGCCGGGAAAGACGAACACCGTCCTGTCGCGCTCGCGCGCCCGACCGCGCACCGCCCCCGCCGGGGTCTCGGCACGGGCCAGGGCGTTCAGGGAGGCCAGCAGTTCCTCGCGGCCCTCCTGGGTGCGGGCGTCCGCCACGACGACGGCGCGGTGGTCGAACACGGTGCGGGTGGTGGCCAACGCCCGGGCGACGTCCGGCAGCGGCAGCCGGGGGTGGTGGGCAAGGTGGGCCGCGAGCCGGGCGGCCAGTGCGCGCAGCGCCTCCGGTGTATGACCGGAGAGCAGGAACGGCAGCGGCCCGCCGGCGGCGTTCTCGTGCCCGGGCGATTCTTCGGAAGCCTCGGGTTCGGCTCCCTGAGCCTGTTCGAGGATGACGTGGGCGTTGGTGCCGCTCACACCGAACGCCGAGACGCCCGCGCGGCGCGGGCGGTCGGTCTCCGGCCAGGGCTGCGCCTCGGTCAGGACCGAGACGGCCCCGGAGGACCAGTCGACCTGCGGTGTCGGCTCGTCCACGTGGAGGGTCTTGGGCAGGGTGCCGTGGCGCAGCGCCATCACCATCTTGATGACGCCGGCGACCCCGGCGGCGGCCTGGGTGTGGCCGATGTTGGACTTGACGGAGCCCAGCCACAGGGGCCGTTCGGCGGGCCGGTTCTGGCCGTAGGTGGCGAGCAGGGCCCCCGCCTCGATCGGGTCGCCCAGGGGTGTGCCGGTGCCGTGGGCCTCCACGGCGTCCACCTCTCCCGGCTCCAGGCGGGCGTTGGCCAGGGCGGCGCGGATGACGCGCTGCTGAGCCGGGCCGTTGGGGACCGTCAGCCCGCTGGACGCGCCGTCCTGGTTGGCCGCCGAGCCCCGGACGACGGCGAGCACCGGGTGGCCGTTGCGGCGGGCGTCCGACAGCCGCTCCAGCAGCAGCATCCCCGCGCCCTCGCCCCAGGCGGTGCCGTCGGCCGCGCCCGCGAACGCCTTCACCCGGCCGTCGGAGGCCAGCGCCCGCTGGCGGCTGTGCTCCACGAAGACGAACGGCGTGGACAGCAGCGCCACCCCGCCCGCCAGCGCCATGCTGCACTCGCCCTGCCGCAGCCCTTGGCAGGCCAGGTGCAGCGCCACCAGCGAGGAGGAGCAGGCGGTGTCCACCGACACGGCGGGCCCCTCCAGGCCGAGGAAGTAGGAGACACGGCCTGACGCGACGCTGCCGTGGCTGCCGGTGGTGAGGTAGCCCTGCAGGTCCTCGGGCGGCTCGGACAGACGGCTGATGTAGTCGTGGTACATCACGCCCGCGTACACCCCGGTCGGAGTCGAGCGCAGCGTGGTCGGGTCGATGCCGGCGCGCTCGATCGCCTCCCAGGAGGTCTCCAGCAGCACTCGCTGCTGCGGGTCCATGGCCAGCGCCTCGCGGGGCGAGATCCCGAAGAAGTCGGCGTCGAACTCGGTGGCGTCGTGGATGAACGCCCCCTCGCGGACGTACGAGGTGCCGGGGTGGTCGGGGTCCGGGTCGTACAGGCCCGCCAGGTCCCAGCCCCGGTTGGTGGGGAAGTCACCGACGGTGTCCTCGGCGGCGTCCGCCAGCGCCCACAGCTCCTCGGGGGAGTGCACGCCGCCGGGGTAGCGGCAGCCCATCCCGACGATGGCGATCGGCTCGGAGGCGGCGGCCCGGAGATCCTGGTTCTGCTTCCGCAGCCGTGCCGTCTCCTTCAGCGAGGTCCGCAGCGCCGCGACGACTTCCTCAGAGGGATTGCTGGTCATGTTCTGTCTCTTCCTCTTCCTCTTCGTCTGCGACTTCGTCACTCGGCGGTCTGGTCGGCCAGGCGGATCAGCTCTTCGATGTCGAGGGAGTCGATGCTCTCCGCCTCCTCGTCCGCCGGTTCGGCGGGTTCGTCCGCAGCGCCATCGGCGGCGGCCGACTCCTCCTCCGCGAACAGCTCGGACCGCAGCCGCTGGGCGAGCGCGTCGGGCGTGGGGTGGTCGAAGGCGACGGTGGCCGGTAGCCGCAGGCCGGTCGCCTTGCTGAGCCGGTTGCGCAGCTCGACCGAGGTGAGCGAGGTGAAGCCGAGGTCCTTGAAGCCACGGCGGGCCGCGATGCCGCCGGCCCCCTCCTCGCCGTGACCGAGTACGGCCGCCACCTCGCTCCGAACCAGGGTCAGCAACGCCCGCTCCCGCTCCGCGGCCGGCGTGTCCGCCAGCCGCTCGGCGAGCGACTCCGGCCGCTGCGGCGCCGCGCGGCGCGCCGTCGGCGTCCGCAGCAGGCCGCGCAGCATCGCCGGCGGCTCCTCGCCGCCGGACCTGGCGCGCAGCCCGGCCAGGTCGAGCCGCGCCGGGACGGCGTGCGGCGTGCCGAGGGCGAGCGCGCTGTCGAACAGCTCCATGCCCTGCTCGGCGGAGAGCGCCACCATGCCCGTAGTGCGGGCGAGCCGGTCTATGTCGGCCCGGCTCAGGGCGGCCTCCATGCCGCCCTCGGCCCACAGGCCCCACGCCAGCGAGACCGCCGGCCGGCCGTGGGCCGCCCGGTGCTGGGCGAGGGCGTCGAGCGAGGCGTTGGCCGCCGCGTAGTTGGCCTGGCCCGGGCCACCGACGACGCCCTGCACGGAGGAGAAGAGGACGAACGCCGCGAGGTCGCGGTCCTTCGTCAGCTCGTGCAGGTGCCGGGCCGCCTCCGCCTTCGGGCGCAGCACGGCGTCGAGGTGTTCGGGGGCCAGGGACTCCACGACGGCGTCAGCCAGCACTCCGGCGGTGTGGACGACGGCAGTCAGCGGGTGCTCGTCCGGTACACCCGCGAGCAGCGCGGCGAGCGCGTCCCGGTTGGCGACGTCGCAGGCGGCGAGGGTCACCTCGGCGCCGAGCGCGGCGAGTTCGGCGGTCAGCTCGGCGGCGCCGGGGGCGGCGTCGCCCCGGCGGGACGTCAGCAGCAGGTGCCGCACGCCGTGCCGGGTCACCAGGTGGCGGGCGAGCAGCGTGCCGAGCGCGCCGGTGCCGCCGGTGATCAGCACGGTGCCCTCCGGGTTCCAGGCGAGGCCCCTCGCCGCGGGCGGCCGGGCCCGCGTCAGGCGGGGGGCGAACAGGGCGCCGCCCCTGAGGGCGAGCTGCGGCTCGTCGGTGGCGAGCGCGGCGGGCAGCACCATGGGCAGCAGGGCGGGGTCGTCCGCGTCGAGCAGCACGAAACGGCGGGGGTGTTCGGTCTGCGCCGAGCGGACCAGGCCCCAGACGGGCGCCTGACCGAGGCTCGGCACGTCCTCGTCGGGGCGGGCGGCGACCGCGCCCCGCGTCACCAGTACCAGCCGGGTCTCGGCCAGCCGCTCCTCGGCGAGGCACCGCTGCACCAGGGCCAGTGCCTCGTGTGGGGAGGCGGGCGTTGCTACGACGGCGTCGAGCGCGTCGGAGGCCTCGTCGAGGTCCTCCAGGCCGGCCCAGCGGAGGGCCTCGGGCGCGGGCGGCGTCGTCACCGGCGTCCACTCCACACGGAAGAGGGCGTCCCCGCCCCTGTCGCCGCCGCCGCCGGCGGCGGCGAGCTGGTCGTCCGCGACGGGGCGGCGCGCCATGGACGCGACCGACGCCACCGGCCGCCCCTCGGCGTCGGTGAACTCCAGCGACACGGCGTCGGGCCCGGCAGCCGCCGACAGCCGTACGCAGGCGGCCGACGCGCCGGTGGCGTGGAGGCGTACGCCGCTGAAGGCGAACGGCAGCCGGGTGTCGCCGGTCTGCGGCAGCGCGCCCAGCTCGATGGCGTGCAACGCCGAGTCCAGCAGGGCGGGATGGATGCCGAAGCCGTCGGCCCGGCCCCTCTCGTCCTCCGGCAGCGCCAGCTCGGCGAAGACCTGGCCGCCGAGCCGCCACGCGGCCCGCAGGCCCTGGAAGGCGGTCCCGTACTGGTAGCCGCTCTTCGCCAGCGTCTCGTACCAGTTGTCGAGCGCCACGGGCTCCGCGCCGGGCGGCGGCCAGGCGGAGACCGCAGGGTCAGAGTCGGGGGCCGGGTCTGAGGGGGCGAGCACGCCGCTGGCGTGGCGGGTCCACCGACCCTCGGAACGGGAGTGGACGCTGACCGCCCGCCGGCCGGACTCGTCGGCCTCGCCCACCCGCACCTGTGCGTCGACGCTGCTGCCTTTGGTCTCCGGCAGCACGAGCGGGGCTTCGAGGGTCAGTTCCTCCAGCAGCTCTGCGCCGACCTGCCGTCCGGCGTGAAGCGCGGCCTCGACCAGCCCGGCGCCGGGGAGCAGCACCGTGCCGAGGGCGGCGTGGTCGGCGAGCCAGGGGTGGGCGTCGAGCGAGAGGCGGCCGGCGAGCACGAGCCCGTCGTCGTCGGCGAGCGGGACGGCGGTGGTGAGCAGCGGGTGCCCGGTGTCGCTCTCACGCCGTCCGGTGCCGGTGGGCGTGTCCAGCCAGTAGGCGCGGTGCTGGAAGGGGTAGGTGGGCAGGTCGGTGGTCGGCCCGTCGTGGGTGGTGGGGGTGACGGGGTGTCCGAGGGTCCAGGCGTGGGCCAGCCCGCTCAGGAAGCGGGCGGCGGTGCCCTCGTCGCGCCGCAGGCTGGTGACGGTGTGGACGTCCTCGATGTGGTAGGTGAGGACGGGGTGGGCGCTGGTTTCGATGAAGGTGTGGTGTCCGTCGGCGATGAGGTTGTTGATGGTCTGGTGGAAGGCGACGGGTTGGTGGCAGTTGTCGAACCAGTAGTCGGGGGTGAGGTTTTCGCCGGGGTGGGGGCGGGTGGTGACGGTGGAGTAGAGGGGTGTGTGGGTGGGGGTGGGTTCAAGGGGGTTGAGGAGTTGGAGGAGTTCGTCTCGCAGGGGTTCGACGTGGGGGCTGTGGGAGGGGACGGTGGTGGGGATGATGCGGGCGCGGTGTCCGTCGTTTTGGAGGGTGGTGACGATTTTTTCGAGGGTGTGGTGGTCGGCGGTGATGTTGGTGGCGGTGGGTGAGTTGGTGCCGGTGATGGTGGCGTTTTCGGGCAGATAGGGTGCGAGGTCGTCGGGGGAGAGGGCGATGGCGGCGATGGCGCCGGTGCCGGTGAGGCGTTCGTTGAAGAGCTGGGAGCGGCGGACGATGATGCGTGCGGCGTCGTCGAGGGTCAGTGCTCCGGCGAGGTGGGCGGCGGCGATCTCGCCCTGGGAGTGGCCGATGAGGGCGTCGGGCCTCAGGCCGTGGCTGGTCCAGGTTCTGGCCAGGGCGGTGTGGACGGTGAAGAGGGCGGGCTGGAGGATGGAGATGTCCTGCAGTGCGGTGGGGTCGCCGAGGACGTCGGTGATTTTCCAGTTCACGTGGGCTTCGACGGCGGCGGCGGTCTGGTGCAGGTGGGTGCGGAAGGTGGGCAGGGTTGCTGCCAGT
>NZ_JBHXNW010000150.1:4632-8141 GCF_042717365.1 Streptomyces sp. NPDC058534 | reverse complement strand
TTCGACGACACCGGCGACATCGAGATCAACAGCGGCATCACCCCCGTGTGGTCCATCGGGGTCACCCCAGTGATCGAGCGCCGCAACGGCATCGCCTGTTTGAGACTCGGCTCGTTCCGCCGTGAGCAGAGCAGCCTCGCCGGCGGTAACGAGTCGCGGTTGCCCGTGCAGATTCCGGCCGCGTTCCAGCACCGCAACAGGGACCAGTACGCCCTGGCGTACATCGAGGGCGTGTCCATCGGACGGCTGACGATCTACTCCAAGGCGTCCGACCGGCCGGGGCAGGTGTGGCTGGTGCAGAAACCGACGATCGACAAGGGCGACTACGTGCTGACGCAGTCCGGCCCGAGCTGGGTGGTGGACTGATGGCCAGGTACGAATACGGGGCGGGCGTCGCCGACTACGTGGTGCGGCCGACGGACGGCCTGTGGTCTGTCGCCCCGGGAGCGGTGCTCACGTTCTGGTCTGCGGCCGACGGCGGCACCCAGTACACCGACCTGCTGAACGCCACGGGCGGCCCGGTCACCGAGGTCGTCGCTGACGGACAGGGATTCGTGCCCCGCTTCCAGGGCCCGGACGGCGTGGTCGGGATGTGGACGGACGCGGGCGGGGTAAGCCGCGCGTGGATGGAAGCCCACGCCCTCGGCGCCGGGACCGACGCTCCGGCCGGGTCGGTCCGTGACTGGCTGAACGTCAAGGACTTCGGGGCGGTCGGCGACAACGTCACCGACGACACACTGTCCATCCAGGCCGCGCTGGACGCCTGCGTGATGGGCGGTGTCGTCTACCTCCCGGTCGGCGGCTACCGCACCTCGGCGCCGTTGACGATCCCGCCCGCGGTCACGCTGCAGGGCACCCACGCCAACCTGATGACGGTGGTCAACCTCACGGACCCGCAGTGCTACATCAAGCCCCTCGCCTCCTTCGTGGGCACAGCGGTGATCCTGTTCCTCGACGAGATCGACGGCGGCTACCCCACCATCAGCGCCGAGCACCGCATCCTGTCCGTGATGATCGACGGCGGTGACCTCACCGAGCCGGGAGTCGATGGCATCCGGGCGGCGGGCAACATTCAGAACGTGCAACTGAGGGACGTGACCGTCCGACGCGTCACCGGCGCCGGCATCCACACCGAGGCCAACGGCGGGTTCTTCCCGTATTCGTGGCGCCTACACCGGGTGATGATCGATAACACGGGCTGGCACGGATTCGCGTTCGAAGTGATGACCGACATCACCCTTATGGACTGCCAGGCGATCGGCTGCGGTGCAAATGGCTTCGAGATCGCCAACGCGGCGAACAGCCACGCGATCGGCTGCCGCGCCGAGTGGAACGTCAACAACGGATTCCACCTGACCGGGAACTGGGCGACCGGAACCGGCTCGGGCGGCATGCTCCTCGGCGACTGTTCGACGGACCGCAACGGTGCCAACGGCGTCCTGGTCGACGCGACCGGCAACCCGCCGATTCAGATCGAGAACCTGCACACCCGCCGCGATGGCCGCAACCTTGGCGCGGGCGGCGGCGGGTACGCCGGCCTCGCCTGCGCCGCCGCCACCGTGCCCGTCATCGTCGGCATGGTCACCTGCTACCCCGGCGTCGACGACGACGGCACCCAGACGAACAGCCCGCAGTACGGCGTCCGGTTCACCGGCTGCACCTACGTGTCCGTCGACTCTGGGTTCCTGCACGCCGCCACGGCCGGCTGGTCCGACGCGGGCGACAACACCGTGCTGCGCCGGGGCCTCAACATCGCCGAGCGCACCGGCACCACCGCCGCCCCAGTCGACGCGTTCGCCCCACCGACCGACGTCGCCGGGAACCTCAACGTCGGCGGGTACGCCGCTCTGGCCTCCGGACAGTCGAACGGCCAGTGGAACATCTGGGCCGGCCAAGCCAAGGCCCTCAACTTGGGCGGCGCCGGCGGCGGCATCGCCATCGCCGAGGGCGCCAACGCGAGGATGGGCGTCGCCACCCTGGCAGGCGGCGCGGCCACCGTGGCCAACACGAGCGTGACGGCGAACTCGCGAATCCAGCTCACAACCCAGGCCGACGGCGGTACCCCCGGCTGGCTACGGGTGGACGCTCGCACCCCTGGCACGTCCTTTCACATCCAGTCCAGCAGCGCGGCTGACACGTCGGTCGTCGCTTGGACGATCTTTGAACCTGCCTAAGGAGACCCATGGCCACGACCTACGTCGACGACGAACACATCTTCACCTTCAAGGCGGAAGGCCCCGTCCTCTTCGGCTCCTTCTCACTGCGTCTCAGCACGCGAGGGTCCGGCTTCAGCTACACCGAGGCTGACATCAACAGCGCGATCCAGGCTTTCGCAGACTCCCTCAACGCCAGCGGCCATGAGCACATCGACAAGGTGGAGAAGATCATTACGGCCGCCGGGGTGAGCGACTGGGATTACGAACCCGCGTAGTCACCCCCCGCCCGCACGCTCGCCCCCAAGCCGTCTGGCCGGGGCGTTCCTCATGTCTGGAGGCCTGATGGCCACACCCATGTCCGCGTCCGCCTTCCTCTCCGCGCTGGAGAAGGAGGGCTTGGTCGTCGTCCAGGAGGGCGACTGGCGGGACCACAACCGCAACCACAAGGGTCCCTGGGGGCCCGTGCACGGCGTGATGATCCACCACACAGTCACCAAGGGCACCGGCCCCACGGTGCGCATCGTCCGCGACGGCTACTCCGGCCTGCCCGGCCCTCTGTGCCACGGCATGATCGCCAAGGACGGCCGCGTGCACCTTGTCGGCTACGGCCGCGCCAACCACGCCGGGTTGGGGGACCCCGACGTCCTGGCCGCGGTCATCGCCGAACGCGCGCTGCCCGCCGACAACGAGGCGTCCGTCGACGGCAACCGTCACTTCTTCGGATTCGAGTGCGAGAACCTCGGCGACAACAAGGACCCCTGGCCGGCGGCGCAGATCGAGGCCATCGTCCGCGTGGGCGCCGCGATCTGCCGACACTACGGCTGGAACTACCGCTCGGTCTTCCGGCACCTGGACTGGCAGCCGGGCAAGGTCGACCCGCGCGGACCGGGCCTGGACTGGGACGACATCGAGGCCCGCATCGCGAAGCGTCTCGGCAGCAAGCCGTCCACCACACCGCGCCCCACGCCGTCCAGACCGGTCGTCGACCTGTCCGAGCTGGTCAAGGCCGCCCGCTCCAACCCGGCGATGCGCGGCACCCCGGTCACGTACGCAGGCGCCCGGATCGTGGAGGCCGCCCTGGTCGACGAGGGCCTCCTCTCCTCGCGGCGGCTGGACGGGCACTTCGGCTCGGACACCGTCGCCGCCTACTCGCGGTGGCAGCTCAAGCTCTACCCCGGCTCCAGCACCAAGCCCGGCGGCGCCGCCGACGGCATCCCCGGCAAGACGTCCCTGGTCAAGCTCGGCCAGCGGCACGGCTTCGACGTAAGGAACTGATCATGGCATCTCCCTCCGCACCGATCGAGAAGAAGGTCACCGCGTCCAGCGCGCTCGCCTACCTGGCCAGCCTCGCCG
>NZ_JBHXNW010000150.1:0-4535 GCF_042717365.1 Streptomyces sp. NPDC058534 | reverse complement strand
CCTTCGACGTAAGGAACTGATCATGGCATCTCCCTCCGCACCGATCGAGAAGAAGGTCACCGCGTCCAGCGCGCTCGCCTACCTGGCCAGCCTCGCCGGACTCGCCGTCCTCGGCGGGATCACCGACGACCCGTCGCTGATCTCCGGCATGCCGGACGCGCTGGAGCCGTTCGTTCTCGCCATCGTTCCGGCCGCCGGATCGTGGATCGCCGGGTGGGCGGCACCGCATACGCCGCGCTCGGACGTCTGAGTCGGCCGCCCGGCCGCGCTCGGCCCCCACTGCACCATCGGAGGACGCCCGTGGACGCTGCGACGCTCGGCGCCGTCGGAACCATCGTCGTCGGAGTCGCGGCGGCTGCGGCCGCCCTGATCGGGCACCGTGGCGCAAACGCCGCCTCGCAGAGTGGAGCCGTGCTCGGCGGCTACTCGACGCTCGTCGACAACCTCCAGGAGGAACGAGCGCAGCTCCGCGACCGCGTCGTGGAGAACGAACGGCTCCTCGCCGCCGCGTACACCGAACTCGCCAACGAACGCAACAACCAGGCCGAACTACAGGCGCGGATAGCGGAACTGACCGCCGAGAACGCTCAACTGCGTGAGCGGATCACCGAGCTAGGGGGACAGCCCACGTGAGCCGTCATGCACAGCCCATCCTCGCCCAGCGTTGGCGATCGTTCGCAGTCGCCGCAGTGCTGTTCATGCTGGCGGGGGCGGTCATCCTGGTGTGGCTGCGCATCGACGCCGAGGCACGCCGCGCCGACGCTCTCGCCGCCGAGGCGGACCGCCGCGGTGACGCGGTGTCGACTCTGGCCGGTGATGTGCGAGTGCTACGCGAGCAGGTGAAGGCCGAAGGTGCGACGCCGGCAGCACCGGACCCGGCGCGCGCGGTCGAGGATCTGCCCGACCGTGCCGAGGTGCCGGTGCCGATCCCCGGTCCGAAGGGTGAGCCCGGGCAACCAGGCAAGAACGGCGAACCGGGAGCCGCCGGGGAGGACGGCGCACCAGGTGAGGACGGCACGGACGGAGCCCAGGGCGAGGACGGTGGGCCAGGCGCCACAGGGGCCAACGGCACGGACGGCGCGCCGGGACCGCAGGGCGAGGCAGGTCCGGCCGGTCCGGCAGGCCCCGCAGGGCCAGCCGGACCGCAGGGCGAGCAGGGGCCGCCCGGGGAGCAGGGGCCGCCCGGGGAGCAGGGCCCGACCAGGCCGAGCTGTCCGGCGGGGTACAGCCTCCAGCCGCCGGCCGATGACCCCGATGCCCTGGTGTGCCGCCGGGACAGCGCACCGGACGACGGCGGCTCAGCCCCGGACACGCCCTCGGGACCGCTCTCACTGGCACTGGACCCCCAGCGTCGCCAATGGCCGTGATCTGACGTGGCCCCCTCTCGCCTTCGGGCGGGAGGGGGCCATCTTGTCGTGTCCGGGGTCAGTGCAGAGCCTCGATCGCGCGGAGGACTAGAGCGCGAGCTTCGGCCCCATGCACCGCGAGCTCCGTGAGCCGCGCGAAGGCGCGCAGGTAGATGTCCAGCTCCCCAGGAGCGGTGACTGTCACCTTCGCCGCGAGCAGCTCCACGTGGACACGCGCGTCGTCGAAGACCGTGAACTGCTCCAGCGGCCACATGATCTGTTCCCGCGGCCTCACGCTTGGAATGATGCCCAGGGACATGGACGGGAGCGCCATCGCGGCGAGGAGACTGCCCAGTTGGCCGGCCATCACGTCCGTGTCGCCGACCCGGTGGTGGAGGACGTTCTCCTCGATGAGCGTCGCGAAGCGGTGGTCGCCTTCGTGGGTCACGCGCGAGCGGCGCATGCGGGCTTCGACGGCTTCGCTCACGTCGTCGGGAGTGCCGCGGAAGTCCGCGATGGTCCCCAGCAGGGCGGTCGCGTAGCCGGGGGTCTGGAGATAGCCGGGGATCACGTGGGAGGCGTACACGCGGAACTGTCGGGTGCGCTCGTACAGGGGCGCGGACGCCTCCTGGAGCTGGCGCATGCCGGTGCGTTGGAGCCGCTTCCACTGCACGTACATGGAGTCGGCCTGCCGGTTCGCGGCGATCAGGTCCGCCGCCTGGTCCTGCGCGCCGCACGCCGTGCACCAGGCGCGGACGTCGGAGTCCGAGGGCGGGGTGACCGCGTTCTCGATCCGGGAGGACTTTGCGACGGACCAGGCGCAGCGGCGGGCCAGTTCCTTACCGGTGATGCCCGCGTCCAGGCGCAGCTCCCGCAGACGTGCCGCGAGAGCTGCGCGTGCTTCCTGCACGCTGGACGTGGGGAACGTGGGCATGTGGCTGGCTACTTGATCTCGTACTGGTCGTGCGGGATGGCCCGCTTCCACACGTCCTCGAACGCCTCTGCGTGCCGCCCAACCACGGCGGGCGCCTGGGCCAGCTCCTTGCTGATCCACTCGCCTTCGCCGGAGAAGTGATGGACCCGCATCAGCCGTCCGTCGAAGATCCACAGATCGGTGCCGGGGAGCAGAAGGTCCCACGCCTGATGCCGTGGCAGCCACCGCACCCGTTCGCCGGCCTCCAGGTTGGCGCGGGTCTGGTAGTGCTCCCACCGGATGTAGTCGGCGACGGGCTCGGACACGACCCGGGCCCGGCGTACGGTCACGCCGCGGGCCACGGCGTCCGCGATGCTCTGGTGGTACGGGCGCCACCAGGAGGAGCGGTCGCTCCAGTCGACCCGTGCGCCGGCCTGCCACGCCTCGAAGCGGGGGTTGCTGAAGTAGACGTCCCGCATCTCAAGGTGGATGGCCGACGTGTCGGCACCGGCGAGGAGTTCAGCGAAATCCGGGATCGAGCTCATTGCACGCCTTCCTAATGATGTCGATCATTCGCTTCGGAACCCGGACGATGCTCTCGCCGGGCGGGATGGGCGCCCTGGCCGGGGAGAGCGTGTCGCAGGTCTGGGTCGTGTCCTCGTCGGCGTCGTAGCCCTGAATCAGTAGGTCTCCCGCCTCCGCGTCTACCCACACGGTGGGGCACCCGTCCTCGTCTGTCTCAGGGTCGATCCCGACGAAGTGAATGTTCATGATGGCTGGTCTCCCGCGCTAGTCGGTTGCAGCGATTTACACCACCGTCGACGCCCGGAGTGTCTTGGTCAAGAGCGCATACCAGCCGTGGTCAGGCGTGCTCAACTGACGTGAAATTCGGTGCAACTTCCTGGCCTCGGTGCCACGTGCGTTCCTAGCGTCGGGGGTCACATGAAACCCCGGCGAGGTGTGGTGGCCTCCCGGGGTGTGGCCGACTGGTTGGAGTCGACATGTCGCACCGTACCGGTAGCGCCGCCGTAGCGGCAGATCCCCCATCGACCCTCGAAGTGCCGCCGGACATCGTCGCCCTACTCGCCCTGCCCGGCCTTGAAGGCCTCACTGACGACCAGGTCCGCGGCGCCCACTGCGTGTGGTGCAAGGCCGGACTGACGGCGGACACCGCCGTCGACTTCGGCGAGCGGCAGACTCCGCTGTCCGGCACCAGCTCGGCACACGGCATGCGCTGGTACCCCCGCGCCTGCCCGAAGTGCACAGCCGACCGCGCGCACCGCGGCCTGTTCGACCACGCGCCGAGCTGCGAGCAGTGCACCGACGTGGCCGAGCGCTGCGAGATCAGCCGCGCCCTGTACCGCCTGGTCCGGGAAGGGCGGCGGTGATGCAGCGCATCAAGACGATGAGCCCGCCCGTGCACCTCGGTCTGCCCCTGGTCCCCCCGCCGCCCGTCCCGCTCTGCTCTGTGTGCATACGGGCGGACCGAGACCGGGCCGTAGCGCGGGAGCAGGGTGACCACTCGGCGGTGACGGACGCGAACGTGCGGATCCGCAGCCACCCGCACGCGCGGCCGGCCTGATGACCCCCGCTGGTGCCACAGGGCGAACGGGGCACCAGCGGGCCTAGCTGTCGCCGGCGCGCCCTCGGGCCGCCGTCGCGCCGGTGGCGCCCGAGCGGCCCGTCTCCGCCCCCGTCGGGGGCGGGCCGCTCACCTCCGGACGAGATCCTCGGGAGCGACGTCCAAGGCGCTGGCGATGAGCAGGAGAGAGCTGTACGGCGGGTCGCTGGTACCGGCCTCGATGCGCTGCACTGTGCGGCGGTCGATACCGGTCATCTCCGCGAAAACCTCTTGCGTGAGGCTGGCCCGGGAGCGCAAGTCGCGGATGCGGTCTCCCAGCTCACGTCGTCGTGTGTAGGTCCAGTCAGGAAGATCGCGGGGCACTCGACAACGCTCAGACCGGCATGTTCCCATGTCAGCGTCTGACCAGTCGCTTTTTGTGATCTTGAACCCAGAGACGGCCGTCTGTCTGCCGAGCACCCCCGGCGGGCAGGCGGTCTTTCCGTTGTCTGGCCTGCGCCTCTGCCGTGGGAGAGGTGGGAGATTCCTTGGGAGATGATCATGGAGAGTCGTTCCGCGGTACTGCTAGATGCTGCTAGATGCTGCTAGATACGCGCATCGCTCCGTCGCAGGTCAAAGCCATACACCCAGGTCAGGCGAAACGCCGTCTAGCGACCCGATCGATCGACAAGATCTTCTGGGAGACCAAGAAGGC
>NZ_JBHXNW010000149.1:0-8232 GCF_042717365.1 Streptomyces sp. NPDC058534 | reverse complement strand
CGAGCACTACTGGATCCAGATGACGGGCGCCGACACCGATGTCGCCTCCGTCGGTCTCGCCTCCACCGACCACCCGCTCCTCGGCGCCGTCGTCGGGCTCCCTGGTTCCGACGGCTTCGTGACGACCTCGCGCTGGTCCCTGCGCTCGCACCCCTGGCTCGCCGACCACGCCGTGGCCGACGTCGTCGTGGTGCCCGGTGCCGCCCTCGTCGAGCTGGCCCTCAAGGTCGGCGACGAGATCGGCGCGCCCACCGTGGAGCGGCTGACCGTCGACCACGCCGTTGTTCTGCCCCTGCGCGGTGCCCGGTCGCTCCAGCTGACCGTGGGCGGCGCCGACGGGACCGGGCGCCGTGCGATCCAGCTCTACTCCCGGGCCGAGAACTCCGGTGCGCAGGAGGAGTGGGTCCGGCACGCCGACGGCACGCTCGCGCCGAGTGCGCTTCTGGGCGCGTCGGCCCCCGACGACACCACCGGTGTCGACGTCACTCTGCCGGAGGGCGTCACCGACGCGGACCGGTACGGCCTGCACCCCGCGCTCCTGGACGCGGCCGCCTCTGTCGCGCTCGCCGACGGCACGCAGCCGTACGAGTGGGCGGGTGTCTCCCTGCGGGCGTCGGGCGCCTCCGCGCTGAAGGTTCGCACGTCGCGTGTGTCCGGCGAGGCCGCCTCGCTCGAACTGGCCGACCTCAGCGGCCGTACGGTCATGTCCGTCGAGGCCGTGACGGGCAGGCCGTACACGCCCGAGCAGGCGCTGATCGCCGATGTCCTGACGCACGACGCGCTGTTCCGTATCGCCTGGACCCGGCTGCCGTCGGAGCCCGCCGTTGTTGCCGTCGGCGCCGTCGCGTACCCGTACGTGACCTCGGCCGCCGAGGTCGCCGCCGTGGCCACCGCGCCGGGCACGGCACCCGGCCACCTGCTGTACGAGGTGGACCCGGCCGATACCGACCCCCGCTCCACGACTGCGGCGGCGCTGGGTGTCGTCCAGGAGTGGCTGGCCCGGCCCGAGCTGACGGACACCCGTCTCGTCGTGCTGACCGGCGACAGCGGCGAGCCCGCCACTGCAGCCGTCCAGGGGCTTGTACGCTCCGCCCAGTCGGAGCACCCGGACCGGATCGTCCTCGTCGAGACCGACGCCGACGCCGGCTCCCGTACCGTCCTCGCGACCGCCCTCGCCGGCTCCGAGCCGCAGCTGCGGATCCGTGCGGGAGTGGTCGAGGTGCCGCGCCTCGTCCGTGCCACCGCCGCCACGGCCGCCGGCTCCGGTGGCCGTCCGATCGACGCCGGGGGCACCGTCCTGATCACCGGCGGTACGGGCACCCTCGGGGCCATCGTCGCCCGCCATCTCGTCAGCGAACACGGGGCCCGCCACCTGCTCCTCGTGAGCCGACAGGGCCAGGACGCGCCCGCCGCCGCCCGGTTGACCGAGGAGCTGACCGCTCTCGGCGCCACCGTCACGATCGCGCGCTGCGACGTGGCGGACCGTACGGAACTCGCCGCGCTCCTCGCTACCGTCGCCGCCGGACAGCACCCGCTCACCGCCGTCGTCCACACCGCGGGCGTACTCGACGACGGCGTGGTCTCCGAACTGACGCCGGAGCGCGTCGACACGGTGCTGCGGCCCAAGGCGGACGCCGCGCTCCACCTCCACGAGCTGACCCAGGGTCTCGACCTCGCGGCGTTCGTCCTGTTCTCCTCGGCCGCCGGCGTGCTCGGCAACCCGGGACAGGCCAACTACGCGGCGGCCAACGCGTTCGTCGACGCCCTCGCCCACCGCCGTAGGGCCCTCGGCCTGCCGGCTCTCTCCCTCGCCTGGGGCTACTGGTCCGAGGTGAGCGGGATGACCGAGCACCTCGCCGACGCCGACCTCCACCGCAACAAGCGCAACGGCATGACCGGGCTGTCCGCCGCGCAGGGAATGGCGCTCTTCGACGCCGGTCTGCGCGGCGACGACGCCCTGCTCGTCGCCACCCGGCTCGACATCCGCGCGCTGCGCGCCCGGGCCGCGAGCAGCCCCGTGGCGCCGTTGCTGCGCGGTCTCGCCCCCTCGCCGCGGCCGACGGCCCGGGCCGCCTCCGCGGACTCCGGCTCGCTGGCCGAGCGCATCGCCCCGCTGGGCGCCGCCGAGCAGACCGAGACGCTCGTGGAGCTCGTACGCCGTCACGCGGCCGAGGTCCTCGGGCACGCCACGGCGGCGGCGGTCGCCGCCGAGCGGGCCTTCAAGGAGGCCGGGTTCGACTCGCTGACCGCTGTGGAACTCCGTAACCGCCTCGCCGTGGCAACAGGCCTGCGACTGTCCCCGACGCTGGTCTTCGACTACCCGACGCCGGCCCTGCTCGCCGGGCAGATACGGGTCATGCTCCTCGGCTCGCTGGGGATCGAGCTCGCGGACCCGGCCGGCACCGCCGGGGTGGACGCCCGGGCGTCCACCGACGAGCCGATCGCGATCGTGGCCATGGCCTGCCGCTTCCCGGCCGGCATCGCGAGCCCCGAAGACCTGTGGCGGGTGGTGAGCGAGGGCACCGACGCGGTGACCGACTTCCCCGCGGACCGGGGCTGGGACACCGAGCGGCTCTACGACGCCGACCCCGACCACGAGGGCACGACGTACGTCCGCCACGCCGCCTTCCTCGACGACGCCGCGGGCTTCGACGCCGCCTTCTTCGGCATCTCGCCGCAGGAAGCACTGGCCATGGACCCGCAGCAGAGGCTGCTCCTCGAGACCTCGTGGGAGGTCTTCGAGCGCGCCGGCATCGACCCGACCTCCCTGCGCGGCCAGGACGTCGGCGTGTTCGCGGGCATGAACAGCAACGACTACAGCCTGCTCCTGCACCGTTCCCCGGAGGTCGAGGGGCTCAGGCTCACCGGCAGCTCGGGCAGCGTGCTCGCGGGCCGCATCGCGTACCACCTCGGTCTGGAGGGGCCGGTCCTCACCGTCGACACGGCGTGCTCCTCCTCGCTCGTCGCCCTGCACCTGGCGGCGCAGGCGCTGCGCCAGGGCGAATGCTCCATGGCGCTTGCCGGCGGCGTGATGATCATGGCCAACCCGGACACCTTCGTCGAGTTCTCCCGCCAGCGCGGTCTTGCCCCCGACGGGCGGTGCAAGGCCTTCGCGGACGGCGCCGACGGCACCGGCTGGTCCGAGGGCGCCGGCCTGCTCCTTGTGGAGCGGCTGTCGGACGCGCGACGCCACGGCCACCAGATCCTGGCCGTCCTCAAGGGCTCGGCGGTCAACTCCGACGGCGCGTCGAACGGTCTGACCGCGCCGAACGGTCCGGCGCAGCAGCGCGTGATCCGCAAGGCGCTCGCCGACGCCGGTCTCACCACGGCCGACGTCGACGTCGTCGAGGCGCACGGCACGGGTACGACGCTCGGCGACCCGATCGAGGCGCAGGCGCTCCTCGCGACCTACGGCCAGGACCGCGAGGAGGGGCGGCCGCTGTGGCTCGGCTCGGTCAAGTCGAACCTCGGCCACACGCAGGCGGCGGCGGGCGTCGCGGGCGTCATCAAGATGGTGATGGCCATCCGCCACGGGCTGCTGCCCCGCACCCTGCACGTGGACGCGCCCTCCACCAACGTCGACTGGTCCGCGGGCGCCGTGGAGCTCCTCACGGAGTCCCGGTCGTGGCCGGAGACCGCGCGCCCGCGCCGGGCCGCGGTCTCCTCCTTCGGCATCGGCGGAACCAACGCCCATGTGGTCCTTGAGCAGGACGCGGCTCCTCAGCCGACCGACCGCCGCGAGGCGGAGGCGGAGGTAGAGGCGGAGGTGCAAGCAGGGGTCGCTTCCGTACCCCCGTCCGCTTCCGTGCCCCCGTCCGTCTCCGGCGTCCGGACCGTGCTCGTGCCGGTGTCCGGCAGGACGGCCGACGGGCTGCGCGGGCAGGCCGAGCGCCTCGCCACCTTCGTCGAGAGCCGCCCTGACGTGAGCGTCGCCGACGCGGCGTACTCACTGGGCACCACCCGTGCGCAGCTCGCCCACCGGGCGGTCCTCCTCGCCACCGACCGGGAGCAGCTCGGCGCCGACCTGCGAGCCCTCGCGGAGAGTGGCGAGGCGGGCCCCGCGACGGTGACCGGTACCCCGGTCGCCGGAAAGCTGGCCTTCCTCTTCACCGGCCAGGGCAGCCAGTGGGCCGGCATGGGCCGTGAACTCGCCGACACCTTCCCGGCCTTCCGCGACGCCTTCTACGCCGCCTGCGCGGCTGTCGAACAGCGGTGGCCGGGGGACGAGCCCGACCGGCCGCTGCGCGACATCGTGTTCGCGGCCCCGGAGTCCGCCGAGGCGGCCCTGCTCGACCAGACCACGTACACGCAGGCCGCGCTGTTCGCCCTGGAGACCGCGCTCTTCCGGCTGTACGAGTCGTGGGGTGTACGGCCCGACCTCCTCGCCGGACACTCGATCGGCGAGGTGAGCGCCGCGCACGTCGCGGGCGTGCTGAGCCTGGCCGACGCCGGCACCCTGGTCGCCGCGCGCGGCCGGCTGATGCAGGCCCTGCCCGCGGGCGGCGCGATGGTCGCCGTCCAGGCGACCGAGGCCGAGGTCGCCTCCCTCCTCGCCGAGGACGCCCGGACGAGCGCCGCCGTGTGCGTCGCCGCCGTCAACGCCCCCGACTCCGTGGTGATCTCCGGTACCGAGGCCGAGGTACTGGCCGTCGCGGCCGAGCTGGCGGGCCGGGGCCACAAGACCCGTCGGCTCCAGGTCAGCCACGCGTTCCACTCGGCGCTCATGGAGCCGATGCTCGACGCGTTCCGCGCGGTCTGCGAAGGCCTCGACTACCGCCCGGCCGCCGTCCCCATGGTGTCGACCCTCACCGGCAAGGCCCTCGCCGAGGACGAACTCGGCACCCCCGACTACTGGGTGGACCAGGTCCGCCACGCCGTCCGCTTCGCCGACGCCGTCACGAACCTGAGCGACCTGGGCGCCACGACGTACCTGGAACTCGGTCCCGGCGGTGTCCTCACCGGCATGGCCCTCGGGGCACTCGCTCCGCTCGCCGGCCTCGCTGAGACCGGGGCGACGGGGGCGGGGGCGACCGCCTGCGTGGCCACGCTCCGCCGCGACAAGCCGGAGGACGTCAGCGTCCTGACGGCCCTCGCCGAGCTGCACGTACGAGGCATCGCCCTCGACTGGACCAGCCTGTACGCGGAGCCGCGCCAGGCCAGGACCGACCTCCCGACGTACGCCTTCCAGCACCGGCGCTACTGGCTCGACCGCGCCCTGGACGCCGACGCCGGTGCGACGGGCGGCACGGACCACCCGCTGCTCGGCGCCCCCACGGAGCTGCCCGGCGACGGCGGGATCGTCCACACGGCACGGCTGTCGGCCATCCGTCACGGCCGGCTCCTCGGCGCGGGCGACCGGACGCCGGGCGCGCTCGCCGTTCCCGCCGCCGCGCTCCTGGAGATGATGGTCAAGGCCGGCGACGCCGTCGGTTGCGGGTCGCTCGAAGAGACGGCCGTGGAGAGCGCCCTCGTACTGCCGGAGCACGGCACGGTGCAGCTTCAGGTGGCCGTCGGCGGGCCCGACTCCGTCGGCCGTCGCACGGTACGCGTGTACAGCCGTCTCCACGGCGCGGACGCGGCCGGGACTCCCTGGACCCGCCACGCCAGTGGTGTGCTGGTCGCCGGGATGCCGGAGGCGTCGTTCGACCTTGCGAACTGGCCGACGGCCGCGGACACGTCGACCGATGCCCTGCCCGGCGTACGCGCCGTTCGGCAGGACGGCGGACGGACCTTCGCCGAAGTGACCCTGGACGCACACCTCCTCGACGAGGCCGATCGGTTCACCCTCCACCCGGTCCTCCTCGGCACCGTCCTGCGCCTCGTGGCGGCCGTCGACGGCACGCCGTCGCCGCGCGACCTCGCCCGCTGTGCCCGGCTCGTCGTCCACGCGGCCGGTGCCACGGCACTGCGCGTACGGATCACCTCCACCGGACAGGGACGCCACCTGGTCGAGCTCGCGGACACCACGGGCGCGCCGGTCGCGTCCATGGGACCGCTGGAGCTGGCCGAGGCAGCACCCGCCGGAGCCGGAGCCGGAGCCGGAGCCGGAGCCGGAGCCGGAACCGGAGCCGGGGGCGAGGCCGGGGCTCAGGTAGTGGCACCGGCGGTGACCGGTGCCGAGGCCCCCGCCGAGACCCCCGCCGAGGCGGTCCGCCGCCGTGCGGTGACGCGCGACGCGGCCGCCGCAGGGTCGCTCGCCGAGCGGCTGACCGGGCTCACGGCCGCCGAGCAGCAGCGCCTGCTTGTCGAGCTCGTGGAATCCGGCGCGGCCGGCGTCCTCGGCCACCGTACGGAGGACGCCATCGACCGGACCCGCTCCTTCAAGGACCTCGGCTTCGACTCCCTCGCGGCCGTCAAGCTCCGCAACAGGCTGGCCCACGCGACCGGGATCGAAGGACTGTCCGCCTCGGTGGTCTTCGACTACCCGAAGCCCGCCCTGCTCGCCGGACACCTGCGCACGGAACTCCTGGGCGCGGACACGACCACTGACGTCTCGTCAGCTTCGACGGTCCCGGCCACCGCGTCCGACCCGGACGAGCCGATCGCCATCGTGGCCATGAGCTGCCGCCTGCCGGGCGGTGTGGAGAGCCCCGAGGACCTGTGGCGACTCGTCGCGGAGAAGCGCGACGCGATCTCCGGCTTCCCCGTCGACCGGGACTGGGACCTGGACGGCCTCTACCACCCGGATCCGGACCACCAGGGCACCAGCTACGCTCGTACCGGCGGATTCCTGCACGACGCCGCGAAGTTCGACGCGGGCCTCTTCGGGATCTCCCCGCGCGAGGCGCTCGCCATGGACCCGCAGCAGCGGCTGCTGCTCGAAACCTCCTGGGAGGCCCTGGAGCGGGCGGGCATCGACCCCCGGTCCACCGGCGGCAAGGACATCGGCGTCTTCACCGGCATCGTCCACCACGACTACGTGTCCAGGCTGGGCCAGGCACCCGAGGGTGTCGAGGGCTACGTCATGGCCGGCACCGCGGGCAGTGTGGCCTCGGGCCGCGTGTCGTACGTGTTCGGGTTCGAGGGCCCCGCGGTGACCGTGGACACGGCCTGCTCCTCGTCGCTCGTCGCGATCCACCTGGCGGCCCAAGCACTGCGCCAGGGCGAGTGCTCCATGGCCCTCGCCGGCGGAGCCACCGTCATGTCCAGCCCGGACGCCTTCGTGGAGTTCTCCCGTCAGCGAGGCCTCTCGCTCGACGGCCGCTGCAAGTCGTTCGCGGCCTCCGCCGACGGCACGGGCTGGGGCGAAGGCGTGGGCGTGGTGCTCCTGGAGCGGCTCTCGGAGGCCCGCAGGAACGGGCACCGCGTGCTCGCGGTGCTCCGGGGCTCGGCCGTGAACCAGGACGGTGCCTCGAACGGTCTGACCGCTCCGAACGGTCCTGCCCAGCAGCGCGTGATCCGCAAGGCCCTTGCCGGTGCGGGTCTGCGTCCGGCGGGTGTCGACGTCGTCGAGGCGCACGGCACGGGTACGACACTCGGTGACCCGATCGAGGCGCAGGCGCTCCTCGCGACGTACGGCCAGGGGCGCCCGGAGGACCGGCCGCTGTGGCTGGGCTCGCTGAAGTCCAACATCGGACACGCGCAGGCCGCCGCCGGTGTCGCCGGTGTGATCAAGATGGTCGAGTCGATCCGTCGTGGTGTGCTTCCGGCGACGCTGCACGTGGACGAGCCCACCTCGCAGGTGGACTGGTCGGCAGGCGCGGTCGAGCTGCTTACCGAGTCCCGTCCGTGGCCGGAGACCGAGCGCCCGCGCCGGGCCGGTGTGTCCTCCTTCGGCGCCAGCGGTACGAACGCCCACCTGATCCTGGAGCAGGCCCCGCCGGAGATGGAGCTGCCGCCGCAGGCTGACGGCGATGCCGTGCTGCCGTTCGTGGTGTCGGCGAAGGGCGCGGGGGCGCTGGCCGGTCAGGCGCAGCGACTGGCGGCGTTCGTCGAGGGCGAGGTTCCGCTTGCCGGTGCCGCTGCCTCGCTGGTGTCCGGTCGCGCGGTGCTTTCGGACCGGGCGGTGGTGGTCGCTGATTCCCGCGACGAGCTGCTGTCGGGCCTCGGCGCGCTGGCGCGGGGGGAGTCGGCGCCGGGTGTGACGGCGGGCAGCGGTTCTGCCGCTCGTGGCCGTTCGGTGTTCGTGTTCCCGGGCCAGGGTGCTCAGTGGGTGGGCATGGGGCGTGAACTGCTCGATTCCTCCCAGGTGTTCGCGGATCGGGTTGCCGCGTGCGAGCTGGCGTTGTCTCC
>NZ_JBHXNW010000148.1:0-8338 GCF_042717365.1 Streptomyces sp. NPDC058534 | reverse complement strand
CTTCTTCGCCGCGTGGTAGCCCCTCGA
The DNA here is from genome assembly GCF_042717365.1 of Streptomyces sp. NPDC058534. Lineage (NCBI taxonomy): Bacteria > Bacillati > Actinomycetota > Actinomycetes > Kitasatosporales > Streptomycetaceae > Streptomyces > Streptomyces sp. NPDC058534. Next base: position 8,311 of record NZ_JBHXNW010000148.1, on the reverse strand, counting down.
TCCGGGTCGGCCCTTTTTCGGCCTGCGGCGGGCCATCATCCGGTCGTAGCGGGTTAGCTTCGCCCGCGCCTTCCTGCCGTGCCCGGCATGCGGCAGGTCGTGCGCGTCGGACGTGGTGGTCGCGGTTTGCTTCACGCCCCAGTCGACGCCGAGGACGCGGCCGGTCCTGGGCAGGGGCTGGATCTGGGCAGGGACGACGAAGGAGGCGTACCAGTGTCCGAGGCTGTCCTGGTAGACGCGTACCGAGGACGGCTCGGCCGGCAGCTCCCGCGACCACACCACCGACACGACGATGCCACCCGCCAGGTGCAGCCGGCCGTCCTTCAGCCGGAACCCGCGCCGGGTGTAGTTCAGGGTCGCCAGCGCCTCACGTCTGGTCTTCCATGTGGGCATCCCGGCCCGGCGCGCCACGGGCAGGCGCTCTGCGATGTCCTGGTGGGCCTTGGCGCTGGAGCGGCCGAAGTCGCGGATGACCTGCTGCTGGGGGACGCACGAGCCCTCCCGCAGCCACGGCGTACGGGCGCGGGCCTCGGTCAGCATCCTGTCCAGCTGGGCCGGGCCGCACGTGCTCTTCTCGCCGGTCGCCCTGTTGTGCAGGTGCACGGCCCTGGACTTGGCGACGCACTCGTTCCACAGCCAGCGACACCGGCCCCATTCCGCTGCCAGAGCGGTGCGGGCAGCCGTCGACACTCGCAACCGGTACGTATACCGGGCATGCCCGACCCCCACATCCGTCCCCACCCGTGCCATCTCGCCCCCTTCACGGCCGCGGCCAGGACACCGTGCTGTCCCGGGCCCTGCGCAGGACCATACGTACGACAACCGCGCACACACCCGCCGATCCAGCAGGAGCCACTCCGACCAGTGACCATAGGCACACACGTTCGCATCACCTAGGGCCGTGCCAGCAGCAACACGGGCGCTCCGCGCCCGGAACCGAACTTCGGAGACGCTCCGCGTCCCAGTCCCTGACCGCCCTTCGCGTGCGGTGTGTCGCATTATGAGGGCTTACGTCCGATCCATAAAGTCGGTTAAGTCCATTTAGTGCGGCAGGTTCACCACAGGGGTGATCAGCATGAGCAGCGCAGCGGCGTCTCCCGGCGGCTTCGTGTCCGTATGCGGGCGTGAGCGCGGCTACCGTCCGGAACAGGTGGAGGAGTGTGCCGCGGCGCTCTCCGACGACCGCGACGCGGCCTGGGAGCGGGCCGCCCGGCTCACCGTGCTCGCCCGGGAGATGGGGGAGGACCTGGACGACCTGCGGGACGAGGTCGCCCAGCTCACCTCGCAGGACTACGAGGCGCTCGGGGAGAGCGCGCGGCGGTTGTTCCGGCTCGGTGAGGAAGAGGCCGGGGCCGTGCGGGCGCGGGCGCGCGGCGCGGGGGACGACTGGATGCGGGAGGCGCGGGCGTACGCGGACGGCGTGCTGGAGGCGGCGAGGGCGCGGGCCGACGCGGTGCGCGCCGAGGTCGACGAACGGGCCCGGCAGCGGCTGCTCGTGGCGCGTGCCGAGGCCGACGAGATGCGGATCGAGGCGCGGCGGGAGGTGAAGGCGGAGCGCGGGGAGGTGCTGTCCGTGCTGCGCGAGGCGCGCACGCGCACCGACGACACGCTCGCGGAGCAGGGCAGGGAGCACACCGAACGGCTGGCCGGGGTGGAGCGGGCCGAGGACGAACGGGCCGCGGCGCTGGACGCGCACCATGCGGAGGCGGTGGCCCGCGCCGCACAGGCGGTGTGTGATGCGGAGCGGGCGCTGGCCGCGGCGGGGGAGGCGGCCGGGCGGATGCGGGAGGAGGCCCGGACCCGGGCGGACGAAGTGGTCGCCGAGGCCCGGGTGCGGCAGGAGGAGATCGGCCGTGAGACGGAGCGGGTACTGCGCGAGCATGGGGAGCGGTGGGACGAACTGCAGGCCCACATGGCCTCCGTACGCAGCAATCTCAGTTCGCTGACGGGCCGTGCGGTCGAGTGAGACCGCCCGGGTCCCGCCCCGCGGCCGGCGCCGTCAGTCGCCTCTGCGCACCGCCCCCGCCAGGATCCAGCCCTCCACCGCCTCGTACTGCCGGCGCTGCTCCTCGGCCTTGCGCAGGCCGGAGAGCATGGTGCCGATCCAGCCGCAGGCGAAGCCGAACGGGATGGAGACCAGGCCGGTCGTGGTGAACGGGAACCAGTTGAAGTCGGCCTCGGGGAACGCGGAGACGGGTGAGCCCGAGACCAGGTTGGTGCCCGGCATCAGCAACAGGACGGCCAGTGAGCCGCCGATGAGGGTGCTGAGCAGCCCGGTGCGGGTGTAGCGGCGCCAGAAGAGGCCGTAGACCAGGGCCGGGGCGATGGCCGAGGCGCCCAGGCAGAACGACAGCGTCACCAGCGGCTGGAGGCTGCGGTGCTGGACCAGGGTGGCCAGGACGATCGCGGGGATGCCGACGGCCAGCGCGGAGACGCGGGCGAGGGCCATCTCGCGGCGCGGTGACATCTCCTGCACGCGGGTGGCGAACACGTCGTGGGCCAGGGAGTTGGCGCACGCGAGGATCATGCCGCCGACGGAGGCGAGCAGGGTGAGGAAGACGGCCGTGGTGACCATCGTGAAGAGGAACGTTTCCGCGGTGGACACCTCCGCGCCGAAGGCGGCCTGCGAGCCCAGCAGGTAGGCGGTGTTGCCCTGCGGGTCGATCGCGGCCACGACCGCCCGCCCCACCAGCGCCGTCGCGCCGAAGCCGATGACCGTGACGACCAGCACGAACAGTGCCACGCTGGACACGGCCCAGGACATCGAGCGGCGCACCTGGCGGGCCGAGGACGCGGTGTACATGCGCATGGTGACGTGCGGGAGGCAGGCGCCGCCCAGTACGACGGTCAGGTGCGCGGTGATCATGTCCGCGTCGGGGTGGGGCCCGCCGGCGAACTGGAGCCCCGAGTGCAGGAACGCCGAACCGACTCCGCTGCGGTCCGCCGCCGCGCCGAACAGCGCGCCGGGGTCCCAGTCGAAGCGGTTGAGGATCAGTACGGCCACCACGGCGCCCGAGCCGAGCAGCATCACGATCTTGAGGATCTGGATGAGGGCGGTGCCCTTCATCCCGCCGATCGCCGCGTAGCTGATCATCAGCAGGCCGAGCCCGATGATGCACCCGGTCTCCAGCGATTCGCCGGAGAACCCGAGGACGAAGGCGAGCAGTTGGCCGGTGCCCGCGAGCTGCACCAGCATCAGCGGCAGCAGCGCGGCGAGGGTGACGGCGCAGGCGACGACGCGGACGCTGCGGCCGGGCATCCGGCGGGCGAGCGCGTCGCCCATGGTGAACCGCCCCGCGTTGCGCAGGGGTTCGGCCAGCAGGAACATCAGCAGCATCAGGGAGAGGGCGGTGCTGAGCGCCAGCACGACACCGTCGTGACCGAACAGGGCGATGACGCCGCCGGTGCCGAGGACGGACGCCGCAGAGATGTAGTCGCCGGCGATCGCGAGGCCGTTGCGCATCGGGGACAGGGAGCTGTACCCGGTGTAGAACTCGTCGAGGTCGTCCCGGTCGGGGCCGGTCATCACGCACAGCAGCAGCGTGATGGTGGCGACCGCGGTGAAGCCGACCAGGGACATGGTCTGGGCGTTGCCGCTGAACTCCGTCATCGTCCCGCCTCCCGCCGGGCGTCCAGTTCGGCCTCCTTGCGGATGCGGTCCGCGAGCGGGTCCACGCGGCGCCGGGCGGTCTGCTCGTAGAGCGCGATCGCCAGCCAGGTGACGGGCAACTGGACCAGGGCGAGCAGCAGTCCGGTGGGCAGTCCGTCGACGACGGTGCCGGTCATGAAACCGGGCGCGTAGGCGGACAGGATCAGGAACAGGGTGAAGTAGCCGAGCGCGGTGAGCGTGGCGGTGCGCCGCTGCCAGCGGTAGGCGCTGCGCAGGATCCGCAGGTCGCTGTGGTGCCCCAGCGGGTCGCGCCGCGGGGCACGTCGGGTGGGGGCGTGGTGGGTCGGGCCACGCTGGGCCGGGGCCTGGTGGGTCGGGGCCCGGTGGGCCGGGGCATGGGGCGGGTACGGCGGTGGGGGGTGGTGGGGGTACGACGGGGACGGGTCGTAGGACATCCCGGTTCTCCTTGCGCGGCTGGGGTCCGGGTGGCGGACCGCAGGGAGGTGGGGGGTGGGGAGCCACGCACGTTACTCGCCAGTCACCTGGAGCGCTGCCTTTTGGCCGAACTGGTCGGTCGGTATGCCCTGGCCGACGTGCTCGTTTGACCCTCACGTGGCGGGAGGGTGGAGGCTCGGTGCGTCTCAGGGTGGAGAGCGACCCCGAGACCGACTCCACCGAAGGGTGGACTGCCCCTAGGGGTACCTCCGTACTACGGCTCGGGGAGGGTTCGTACCGGCGGAGGACGAGAGGGACCGGGTGACGTCCTTAATCTGGCTTTACGCCGCTGGGGGGCGGCAAACCGGACCCGTGGGGGTGGGGTTTTCCCCAGGAAAAGAGTGCGCTGAACACCAGCGCGCCCGCCCCACGGTTCCGGACAGACTCTTCGAGACAGCAGGACGGCACACCCGCGGCGGCCCAACGCGGCACCGGCGGCTCACTCGATGACCGACATAGGAGACTTGACATGACATCGGCCGTAAGTATTCCCACGCACGGGGGCACTGGAGGGCGTACGGCCGTTGCCGCGCGAGCGCGGCAGGTCGTGAAGGCCTACGGATCGGGCGAGACGCGGGTGGTCGCCCTCGACCACGTGGACGTGGACATCGCCCGCGGTCGGTTCACCGCCATCATGGGCCCGTCGGGCTCCGGCAAGTCCACGCTGATGCACTGCCTGGCCGGCCTGGACACGGTCACCGGCGGGCAGATCTACCTCGACGAGACCGAGATCACCGGCCTCAAGGACAAGAAGCTCACGCGGCTGCGCCGGGACCGGATCGGCTTCATATTCCAGGCGTACAACCTGCTCCCGACGCTCAACGCGATCGAGAACATCACGCTGCCCATGGACATCGCGGGCCGCAAGTACGACAAGGCGTGGCTGGACCGGGTCGTGGAGACCGTGGGGCTGGCCGGCCGGCTCAAGCACCGGCCCACCCAGCTCTCCGGCGGCCAACAGCAGCGGGTCGCGGTGGCGCGGGCCCTGGCCGCCCGGCCCGAGATCATCTTCGGTGACGAGCCGACCGGAAACCTCGACTCCCGCGCCGGTGCCGAGGTACTGGGCTTCCTGCGCCGCTCGGTCACCGAACTGGGCCAGACCATCGTCATGGTCACCCACGACCCGGTCGCCGCGAGCTACGCGGACCGGGTGCTGTACCTCGCCGACGGCCGGATCGTCGACGAGATGCTGAGCCCGACCGCGGACGCCGTCCTCGACAGGATGAAGGACTTCGACGCCCGGGGGCGCACGTCATGACCGTCGTGAAGACCTCGATGCGCAACTTCCTCGCGCACAAGGGCCGGATGGCGCTCTCGGCGGTGGCGGTGCTGCTGTCAGTGGCGTTCGTGTGCGGCACCCTGGTGTTCACCGACACGATGAACACCACCTTCGACAAGCTCTTCGCGGTCACCTCGTCCGACGTCACGGTCATGCCGAAGGACGCCAAGGCCGAGGACACCCCGCAGAACGGCGTGCCCGAGGCCCTGCCGGCGTCCGCACTGGAGCGGGCCCGGACGGCCGAGGGCGTCAAGTCCGCCGAGGGCGTCGTCAGTTCGATGAACGTGACGGTCGTCAACAGTGACAACGACAACGTGGGCGCCACCAGCGGCGCCCCGACGATCGCCGGCAACTGGACGAAGAACGACCTCCGGTCCATGGAGATCACCACCGGGCACGCCCCGCGCGGGCCCACCGAGGTGATGGTCGATGCCGACACCGCCGACAAGCACGACCTGAAGCCCGGCGACGAACTGCGCACCATCGCGCAGACCGGCGACTTCAAGGCGAAGATCGTCGGCATCGCCTCCTTCACGGTGACCAACCCCGGCGCCGCCGTCATCTACTTCGACACGCCCACGGCCCAGAGCGAACTGCTCGGCGCCACCGGCAGGTTCACCCAGCTCAACGTCACCGCCGAGGCCGGTGTCTCCGACACGCAGCTCAAGCAGAACGTCACCTCGGCCCTGGACGGCACCTACAAGGTCCAGACGGCCAAGGAGAACTCCGACGAAAACCGCGAGGGCATCGGCGAGTTCATGAACGTCATCAAGTACGCCATGCTCGGCTTCGCCGGGATCGCGTTCCTGGTCGGCATCTTCCTCATCATCAACACCTTCTCCATGCTGGTCGCCCAGCGCACCCGCGAGATCGGCCTGATGCGCGCCCTCGGCTCCTCCCGCCGGCAGGTCAACCGCTCCGTGCTGGTCGAGGCCCTCCTCCTCGGCATCGTCGGCTCCGTCCTCGGCGTCGCGGCCGGAGTCGGCATCGCCATCGGCCTGATGAAGCTGATGTCCGCCGCGGGCATGAACCTGTCCACCGACGACCTGACCATCAAGACGGCGACCCCCGTGGTCGGCCTGGTCCTCGGCATCGTGGTCACCGTCCTGGCCGCCTACCTGCCGGCCCGCCGCGCCGCCAAGATCTCCCCGATGGCCGCACTGCGCGACGCCGGTACGCCGGCCGACGGCAAGGCCGGCTGGATACGCGGCCTGATCGGCCTGGTGCTCACCGGCTCCGGTGCCGCGGCCCTGCTCACGGCTGCCGGCGCCGACAAGGCGAGCGAGGGTTCGCTGATGCTCGGCGCGGGCATCGTGCTCTCCCTGATCGGCTTCGTCGTCATCGGCCCGCTGCTGGCCGGCTTCGTGGTCCGGGTGATCAGCGCGGTGCTGCTGCGGGCCTTCGGCCCGGTCGGCCGGCTGGCCGAGCGCAACGCCCTGCGCAACCCGCGCCGCACCGGCGCCACCGGCGCCGCCCTGATGATCGGCCTCGCGCTGGTGGCCTGCCTCTCGGTGGTCGGCTCCTCCATGGTCGCCTCGGCCACCAGCGAGCTGGACAAGACGGTCGGCGCGGACTTCATCGTCCAGGGCAACCAGCGGATCGTGCCGAAGGCCGAGAAGGCGATGCAGGACACGCCCGGCCTGGAGCACGTCACCCGCTACAAGATGCTCGACGCCACGCTGACCTCGCCCGACGGCAAGACCGACGACGACGGTGTCACGGCCGCCGACCCGACCTACGCCGAGGACGTCCGCCGCGCCACGACGGAGGGCAAGCTCTCCGCCGCCTACGGGCCGGACGCCATGTCGGTCGGCGCGGACTACGCCAAGAAGCACGGCGTCCGCGTCGGCGACACCATCTCGGTCGCCTTCAAGGGCGGCGAGACCGCGAAGCTCAAGGTCGCCGCGATCACCGACGACGACGTGGCCATCGACCAGGGGGCCCGGTACATCAGCATCGACACGATGCGGAAGTACCTGCCGGCCGAGAGCGTCCCGCCGAACACGATCATGTTCGCCAAGGCCGAGGACGGCAAGAGTGACCAGGCGTACGCGGCGCTGAAGAAGTCCATGGACGCCTACCCGCAGTACCAGGTGGCCGACCAGACCGACTACAAGCAGGAGCTGAAGGACCAGGTCGGTCAGTTGCTGAACATGGTCTACGGCCTGCTCGCCCTGGCGATCATCGTCGCGGTCCTCGGTGTGGTGAACACCCTGGCCCTCTCGGTGGTCGAGCGGACCCGCGAGATCGGCCTGATGCGGGCGATCGGACTCTCCCGCCGCCAGCTGCGCCGCATGATCCGCATGGAGTCCGTCGTCATCGCCCTCTTCGGTGCGCTGCTCGGCCTCGGACTGGGCATGGGCTGGGGCGCCACGGCGCAGAAGCTGCTCGCCCTGGAGGGACTGAACGTCCTCGACATCCCCTGGCCGACGATCATCGGCGTCTTCATCGGCTCGGCCTTCGTGGGCCTGTTCGCCGCCCTGGTCCCGGCCTTCCGCGCGGGCCGCATGAACGTCCTGAACGCCATCGCGACGGAGTAACACCCGACAGCCACCGCACACGGGGGTTGCGGGGGAACCCGGCGCCGGAAGCCACGAGGCCTCCGGCGCCGGGCCTTTTCGCCGGGTCACTTCGGACGCCCACTTTCAGCCCGCCGAGTAGTCCGTCACCTTGGGCGCTCACTCTTCAGCCCGCCGAGTAGTCCGTCTCCCCCGGCGTCCACTTTTCAGCCCACCGAGTAGTCCGTCACCCTGGGACCTCACCCTTCAGCCCGCCGAGTAGTCCGTCTCCCCCGGCGTCCACTTTTCAGCCCACCGAGTAGTCCGTCACCCTGGGCGTCCACCCTTCAACCCACCGAGTCGGGTGGTGGGTGGGCATAGGCCCGGGGGTCCAGGGAGCGGAGCCCCCTGGTACGGCCACCGCGACGC
>NZ_JBHXNW010000147.1:488-8359 GCF_042717365.1 Streptomyces sp. NPDC058534 | reverse complement strand
CCTGACGATCAGAACGACAAGAGCCGTGTAACGGGAGACTGTTACGCACGGTTCCGTGAGAGCCGAGGGGTGCGATTCCCCTCGGCTACTCGACCATGGTGCTCTTGGCGACTGCGTATCTGAAGTAATTGGACCAGCCGCGCATGATCCGGTTGAGCCGTCTCAGCACGTCCCTGGGTGGCTGTTGCGACAACCTGTGTGTCAGGGCACGAATCTTGTCCTTCAAGGACCGGACGGGCCGGTCGGCGATGAAGGTGTAGACGTACCACTTGTCCGTACCTCGCTTGCGTTTCCACTGGAGGCGGAACCCAAGGAAGTCGAACCCTTCGCTCATGTGCACGACGCGGGTCTTGGATTCGGAGAACCGAAGTCCCAGCGGCGCGAGTACATCAGCGATTTCCTCGCGCAGGGCTTTCGTATCATCACGGCTGCCGAACACGACACGACGAAATCGTCCGCGTAGCGGACGATCCGCCAGTTCGGCAGTCCCCTCCGGCGCCGGAGGGCGCGACGTACGGGGCTGCCCATCGCCCCGCCCGGCCGCCACGGCCCGTGGGCGTGCTCATCGAGCGCGCTCAGGGCGATGTTGGCCAGCAGCGGGGACAGGACGCCTCCTTGCGGCGTGCCAGTCGGGTTGTCCTCGAAGTGACCGGTTTCGGTCATCACCCCGGCCTTGAGGAACGCCTTGACCAGCAGCAGCACATGCTTGTCCTTCACCCGAGTCCGCACCCGGTCCATGAGGGCCGTGTGGTCGATCGAGTCGAAACACGCTTCGATATCCGCATCCAGCACCCAGCGGTAGCCTTTGGTGCCGAAGTACTGAATCTCCGCGACTGCATCGTGTGCCCGTCGCTTCGGCCGGAAACCGTAGGAGACCGGCAGGAAGCCGGCCTCGAAGATCGGCTCCAGCACCAGCTTCAGCGCCGCCTGGACCACCCGATCCGCAATGGTCGGAATTCCCAGCTTCCGGACCCTTCCGCTGCCACCCGGCTTGGGGATCTTGCGTTCCCGCACCGGAAGCGGACGAAACGATCCGTCCTTCAACTGGGTTCGCAGGTCGTCCAGGAACCCGGACATCCCGGCGATCTCCTCGATATCGGCGACGGTCAGGCCGTCGATTCCGGGAGTTGGGCCAGGGCGAGTTGGGCCGTGGTGATGTGGTCGGCGGCGGTGTTGCTGCCCGCGTTCCCGGGCCGCAGCAGCGCGGCCACCGGCTCGCCGGTGCCACCGCTTCCGTGATCGACGAATCCCATCAGCGGGTGATGTCCGTAGGTCTTCTTCCAGGTCGCGGCCGCGTCCTGCTTGTCGGAGTGGGCCAGCACCAGCACCCCGTCCAGGTCGACGATCACCTGCCCGGTGGCATCCGGCGATGACGCTCCGGCCAACTTCCAGACGTGCTCGCGCACTTCGGCACGCGCTGACCGGATCGCATTCAGAGCCTTCGGGCCGGCCGCGGCGAGGGTGTCGATGAGGCGGGAGACGGTCGGGTCGGAGGCCACCGGGCCGAACACGGCCGGCTCGGCCCGCAGCATCCCGACATCGGCCAGGCAGTCGCCACCCAGCGCGACCGCCAGGGCCACATCCAGCAGGATCTTGCCCGGATCGTGCACCGCCCGAGCCTTCCGCCACGGCACCAGCGCCGCGGATATCGCGGTCTCCAGCCCGACCTTGCGGACGGTCTCGACCAGCAGCACGCCCCCGGCCTGGGAGACCACCGCCCGGCCGCCGCCCTCGATGCGGACACGCGGGTACGACCCGATACGCTTCTTCACCTGAGAAGTGCTTCTTTCCACGGCACGATCTGGACCTTCGACAAGTCCTATCGTTGCAGGTCAGGAGCACTTCTCGCGTTTTCGATCACGCTTCGGACAGCCCACGTCATGAAAGCCCGAGGCTAGGGTCTGTTGCGAAAGTGGATCTTGGTCGTGGATGATCACGTCCTGTGAGACGTGGGGATCTGACGAACGGCCAGTGGGCCCGGCTGGAGCTGTTGTTGCCTTCGGGCATCAAGTCAGGCCGTCCGCCGGTCTGGACGCGGCGACAGCTGATCGACGGCATACGGTGGCGGACGCGGACCGGCGCCCCGTGGCGGGACGTGCCTGAGCGTTACGGCCCGTGGGACCGGGTCTATGACCTGTTCCGGCGCTGGCAGCGCGATGGTATCTGGGCCCGGATCGTCACCCAGCTCCAGGCTGAGGCCGACGCGAAAGGCCTGATCATCTGGGAGGTGAACGTCGACTCCACGGTCTGCCGGGCCCACCAGCACGCCGCCGGGGCGGCGAAAAGGGGGATCGCCAGAAGGAGCCGCCCGGCGGCATTGCCGTCGAGCCGGCCGACCACGGACTCGGTCGGTCCCGCGGCGGGTTGACTAGCAAAATCCACCTGGCAGTCGAGCAAGGGCAGAAGCCCTTGTCGGTGGTGATCACGGCCGGTCAGGACTCCGTTGGGAAATCCGCAAACCGGTTGTGTGTCCGCGGATTCAAGCGGCGAGTTCGAGGCGGTCCAGGTGGGAGGTTCTGGTCTTGCCGAGCGGGGTGCCGGTGAGCCAGGCGTCGAGGCGGATGAGGTTGATCGCGGTGGCGGCGAAGACGTTGCCGAGGTGGGTTTTGGGTAGTCCGGTGTAGCGGGTGCGGCGGATGCCGGTGCGGCGGACGGCTTGCGAGATGGTGCCTTCCACTCCGGCTCGGATGTCATAACGCTGTTTCCACGCGTCGGTTTGCTGCTCTGCACGTCGTTGTTCGAGGACCTGCTGCTGCTCTCGGGGCAGCAGGGTCAGGCTGCGGCCCCACTTGCCGTTGGCTGCCTTGGTGCACCTCGATCTCAGCGGGCATGGGTCGCAGTCGGCGAGTGCGAAGTGCACGCGGACGAGCGGGGTTCCGCTGGCTTTGCGTTGTTCGGACCAGCTGACGCTGGCCGCTCCCTGGGGGCAGATGACCTTCTTGGCCTCCCAGTCCGCCTGGAAGGCGGCCTGGGTCAGGTCCGGTGTCTGCGCATCGCGCCCGCTGTGGTGGGTGTCCAGGCCGACCGGCCCGAGCAGCTCGATACCGTGCTCGTCGCGGGCGGCGACGATATGGGCAGCGGTGACGTAGCCGGCGTCCACGTCGTGTTCATCGGGCAGCAGTTCACGTGCGGCCATGCCCAGGTGGACCGCTTCGGTGACCTCGGTGTCGGCGACGGTGGCGTCCGTGGTGAGGACATGGGTGATCAGGTGCGGGGCGTGCGACTCACAGGTCTCGCTCAGGTGGACCTTGTAGCCGCACCAGCCTGAGCCCCGCTTGACGCTGTAGCGGGCTTCCCGGTCGTAGGGCGAGGACAGCCGGCGTCTGCCCGGCGGGAGGTCCTTGCCCTCCCGCCAGCGCACCCCCTCACCGTCGCGGTGATACTGCTCCACCCAGGCAAGGCGCAGGACCTGGACGGCGGGGATCTCCCGCAACCAGGCAGGAGCCTGGGGTGCGTGGACGGCCTCCAGGATGGTGAAGCCGTCGCGGCCTACCTGCTCGGCCCACTCCTGGCGCACGTTGTCGCCCTTCGGGAAGCGGTAGGAGTCGATCCGGGCTCCGTAGCGTTTGACCCACTCGGCGGTCACCAGCGGGGACAACCAGTCCGGGGCGGCCGCGGCCAATGCCTCCAGCGCCGCCCGCAGCGCTTCACCGACGAACTCCATCCGGTTCAACGTCCGCACGGCCGCGAGCACATGGGTGGAGTCGGTGCGCTGACGCCCCCCGGAACGCAGCAGCCCGAGGCCGGAGATCCGCTCCAGGATCAACTCAAGGACCTTCTCCTCCAAGCCATGCTCGATCAACCGGGCGCGGAAGTCGCTCAGGACGGAGAAGTCGAACCCCGGGTCGTCCAACTCCAGGCCAAGGAGGAACTTCCAGTCCATCCGGGCCCGCACCTGGTCAGCGGCTTGCCGGTCGGTGTGGCCCTCCGCGTACTGCAGCACCGACACCAACGCCAACGGACCCGGCGAGACCGCCGGGCGACCCCGCCTGGGGAACGCCTCCGCGAAAGAAGCGTCCTCGAACAACGGACCCAGCGCTTCCCGGACGCGCACCGCGAACGTGCCCTTCGGGAACGACGCCCGCACCACCCGCGCGGTCAGTTCCGGGACCCCACCGTCATCCCGCGACTCCAGCGACACTCAGCCCACCCTCCCAACGACAGACAAGGCGATCGTGTCAGCCCTGACAGCCGACGAGCAGGCAGATTGCGGAATTCCCAACGGAGTCGGTCAGTGGGGTGATTCCCCGCAGTTCGAGCCGGTTCTGGAAGCAATCCGGGTCCCGCGGTTGGGCCTGGGACGGCCGCGCAAGCGCCCGTACCGAGTGCGTGCTGACAAGGCGTACGACTCTCGTAGCAACCGGGCCTACCTGCGCAGACGCGGGATAAAGGCGACGATCCCAGTGCCCTCGGACCGGGTCCGCAACCGCCAGAAGCTCGGCTCCCAGGGCGGCCGGCCACCGAAGTTCGACAAGACCGACTACCGCGAGCGGCATGCCGTGGAGTGCGGAATCAACCGTCTCAAGCGCCACAGGGCCGTGGCGACGAGGTACGACAAGCTTGCCCTCCGCTACGAGGCGACTGTATTGGTCGCAGTCCTTAACGAGTGGTTGTGACCAGCGGGTTTGCAGGCGTTCTCAGTCTGTCGGCGCGGACGCGGCGCAGGCGTCGGCGATAGCTTGAGTGTCCCAGTAGAACGGACGGACCTCGGTGATCTGCCCGTCCTTGACCGTGATCGTTTGCAGGATTGGGAAGCTGAGTTCACGGCCAGTCGCACGAACGCGAGCACGGACCTGAGTGAGCACGACCGCAGTCTCACCGGTGGCGAGAACCTCCTGCTCCACCATGTCGAACGTCTCCCAGACCTGTCCCATCGCAAGGAAGAACTGCTTCATTCCGTCGTGCCCACGCCAAGTACCTCCGTACGGCAGAGCATCCGCTTGATGTAGCTCGACATTCGGCGCGAAGAAGGGGGCGAGCAAGTCGAACGAAGCCTCGCCAGGGCCTCCGGCCGCCAGGTACTCCGCCTCAGCTGCATACATGCCGGTGAGCACTGTCACTGAGTCTGTAGTGGATGACATCGTCATGCCGCCAGCATGATCAGCAACGACGCGTCTTGCTCGCGGAAATCAGACATCGTTGTGCGGCACGGTCAGCACTTTCGCAACACGCCCTAAGCGGCGGCGAGGTGGAAGAGTTCGGCTACGTCAGAGGTGCGCTGGTAGGGCTGGCAGCGGGGGAGGAGGTCATCGACGAGGCTGATGCAGCACGGCGCGCCGACGCGGCGGGCCAGGAGCAGGGACTGGGTGGCAGCGGCTGCGGCGGGCTCGGGTCCCTTGAGGCCGAGGAAGCTGGCCTGGCCGCGTGGTACGCGAGGAATACGCCCTTCGTCTTGTCCCGGGCTGTGGGTAGCAGGCGTTCGCCTTCGGTGATGTGGCGGTGGGCGCGGGCGGTGTCGCCGAGGTCGAGCAGGGCCTGTCCGGAGTCGACGGCGAGGTCGGTCTCGGACACCCAGCCGCACCAGCCGCACCAGCCGCACCAGCCGGCGCCGGCGTCGTTGAGGTGCCTTTCGGCTGCCGCAACGGCGTGCCGGAGGCGAGGCGGGAACGGGCCAGCAGCATCGGGGTGGAGGCGCCCCCCGCGTCGTGTGTCGGGGCGCTTTGGCGTAGCCGGTGGAGCGTCCACCCGTCCAGGTCCTCAATGTCATCGGGTGAGGCGAGGGGGTTGGCCAGGTGTCGGGTGTTCTCCTCGAAGATCTCTTCGGCCCAGCGGTAGGAGAGCCGGGGGCACACGTCCAGCAACGGCGTTCCGGCCGGGCCCTGCGGTCGGTGAGGACTAGCGGGCCGCGGGTACGGCGGGCGATCAGGTGGGGCAGCAGCTGGGCGGTGCGGGACTGCCAGTGAATCCACTCCGTCGCCCCACCCTTCGCGGTGATCCGGCCGCGCTTGTCCTGTGGGTACAGGTCTTCCACGTTCAGGCACAGAACCTCGTCGGCCCGTGCGGCGGACTCATGGAGCATCTTCCACTGCGTCTTCTCCCGCAGGGCCACGTCCAGGCGCCACAGGGCGGCCATCTGGTTCTCCGCCAGGGCCTTGGTGCGGTCCGGCAGGGCCGGCCGCCGCTCGATGCCGATCGTGGGATCGCCCTCGATCCAGCCCTGGCGCTGCCACCAGCCGATCGCCTTGCGCGCGATGGACGCTCCCGGTTGACGGTGTCGGCGTCCATCTCGCCCGCGCCGCCGTCGGCTCGGCCAGCACCTCCGGCAACACCGGATCGTCGAACACGGCGACGGGGAAGACGGGCGGCTTGGCACCCCGGCGGGCGGGCCCGGTCAGCGCGGGTTCGCCGGCCAGCATCCCCCACGTCGTCAGCGAGATCCGGTAGATCCGGGCGGAGGACTTCGCGATGGCCGCGCCGGTGAGATACCGCTCGACCGCCGCGGTGTACGACGTCGGTGGGGCGGACAGGGGCACGACCCGGGCTCGCGGCAACCGCAACGCGCCCCCGCCTCCTGGCTCGGTCACCGGTTCGGTCGTCATACCCACCCCGCCCTTCCGGAACTGCCGCAGTACATGCGTACACCTCGCCCCAGAGGCCGGAATGGCCCGCCGCAGATCGCGGTGATCAACGTAGAGGTTCCGCCGCAGTAGATCCGGCACTTACTGCGGCAGATACCGGAACGCGCCACCCGACGCTCTTCCGGGCAGCATGTCGGCTTCGAGTCGTGGCTGGACTGCGCCGTGAACTGGGGTGCAGGCATCGGCTCTTGCCCGGTGGGCTATGCTCTGCGGCCATGACTACCGGGACGGCATTGCGCCACACACCGACTGGTGACCCGGCGCTCCTCTGAGCGCCGTAGGGGCCGCTGCGGGCCCGCTGTTCGATCGAGGATCCTGCGCTGCTGCGCGGGCTCCGCCTCCGTCGTGTTGATCACAGGCTCTACACATCAACCACGGCAGGAGAATTCATGCCCATCAAGACGCTGCAGATTCCCACCATGGACGGTCAGGCCGACGCCTTCGCCGCCCTCCCCGACAACGGAGAGCAGCACCCAGGTGTGCTGATGTACGCGGACGGCTTCGGTATCCGCCCCGTACTGCGGGAGATGGCCCGCGAACTGGCCGGGCACGGGTACTACGTACTCGTCCCCAACCTCTTCTACCGGCACGGTCCGGCACCGCTGATCGACCTTCCCGAGCACATCGGAGAACGGGTCCGGCCCGCGCTCATGGAGCAGCTGATGCCGTTGATCGAGGCGCACACCGCCGAACGCGTACTGAGTGACGCCGACGCCTACCTCAGGTTCCTCACCACCCAGCCCGAGGTCACCGCCGGGCCGGTCGCGGTGACCGGATACTGCATAGGCGGCCTCCTGGCGACGCGCACCGCAGCGGCCCACCCCGGCCAGGTGGCCGCCCTCGCCTCATTCCACGGTCCCGTGGGCGCGGACGGGCCCGACGCCCTCGCCGAGATCACCGCCCAGGTCCACTTCGGCCACGCCGAAAGCGACCTGACACCCAAGGCCCTGGGCGAGCTCAACCGGGCACTGGACGCCGCGAAGGTCGACTACACCTCCGAGATCTACCCCGGCACCGTCCACGGGTTCACCATGTCCGACACCGACGCTTTCAACCCCGCCGGACTGCAGTGCCACTGGGACCGCCTGCTCCCCCTTCTCGACCGCGCACTGGCCAACAGCTGAGGTTCCGGATCGGAAACCAACCCTGAAGTACACGGCGGCGACCAACAGACGGCCCGCCCCCCCCCCCCACAATGGGGTGGGGGGGGGGGCCGGGGGGCGTGGGGTTGTGGTCAGCGGGTGGGGGCCCGGGCGCGCGCGCAGCGGCGGGGGTGCTGTGGGGCGGTGGATA
>NZ_JBHXNW010000147.1:0-478 GCF_042717365.1 Streptomyces sp. NPDC058534 | reverse complement strand
CGGTAGCCCTCCACCCCGGCCGCGGGGGGGGGGGCGCGCCCCCCGGCCGACTTCGTTCGGGAGCATTCGGTCGGGCAGCCTGACCGAGGCAGACGGCGGTCAGGTCCTGCTCGCGTGACAAGACCCGGCTGATTCCTCCGGCTTTACGCATACCTATATCGGAATATGATGGAATCCATGTCACGAGCAGCGACGACGTCGGACGTCTTCAACGCGATCGCCGAGCCGCAGCGCCGGGAGATCCTGCTGCTACTGCGGGCGGGTGAGCAGCCGGTGACCGAGTTGGCCCAGGAGTTGGGGATGACCCAGCCGGGGGCGTCCAAACACCTGCGGGTGCTCCGGGAGGTCGGGCTGGTGCGGGACCGCAAGGCAGGCAAGCAGCGCCTTGAGGTTCCCCCGCTGCGCGGGAGGGGCTGACTAGCTGGTCAGGGCGGGTTGACGTGGTTTCAGGTTCACTTGTTCGGCCGTTGCCTGGTCG
>NZ_JBHXNW010000146.1:0-8701 GCF_042717365.1 Streptomyces sp. NPDC058534 | reverse complement strand
TGACGTTGTGTGCGACGCAGTGGGTGGTGGGGGATGTGGGGTTGGTGCCGGGGGTGTTGCCGATTGGCCGGCCGTTGGAGAACACGCGGGTGTATGTGCTGGATCGGTTCTTGGAGCCGGTGCCGCCGGGTGTTGCGGGGGAGTTGTATGTGGCGGGGGCGGGTGTGGCGCGGGGGTATCAGGGGCGGCCTGGGTTGACGGGGGAGCGGTTCGTGGCGTGTCCGTTCGGTGGTGTGGGTGAGCGGATGTATCGGACGGGGGATCTGGCTCGGTGGACTGCGGACGGGCAGTTGGTGTTCGTGGGCCGGGCGGATGATCAGGTGAAGGTGCGTGGCTTCCGGGTGGAGCCGGGTGAGGTGGAGGCGGTTCTGGCGGCGCATCCCGGGGTGGGCCAGGCGGTCGTGGTCGCACGCGAGGTTGGCCTCGGTGACAAGCGACTGACCGCGTATGTGGTCGCCGCTAACGGGGCCGGTGCGGATGATGACGACGACTTTGCCGGGCAGGTGCGTGCCTTTGCCGACGGACGGCTGCCTGACTACATGGTGCCTTCCGCGGTGATGGTGCTGGATGAGTTGCCGCTGTCGGTGAACGGCAAGGTGGATCGAGCGGCGTTGCCCGATCCGGAGTACGGGACGGTCGATGGCGGGCGGGGGCCGACGACTGCGGTCGAGGAGATCCTGTGTGGTGTGTTCGCGGACCTGTTGGGGCTGACGCGGGTTGGCGTGGAGGACGACTTCTTCGATTTGGGTGGGCATTCGTTGTTGGCGATGCGGTTGGTGTCGCGGGTGCGGTTGGTGTTCGGGGTTGAGGTGGGCGTGCGTGCGTTGTTCGAGGCTCCGACACCGGCGGGGTTCGCGGTGCGGATTGCGGGTGCGGGTGTGGCGCGAGTGGGGTTGGTGCCCTGGGAGCGGCCTGAGCGGGTGCCGTTGTCGTTTGCTCAGCGGCGGTTGTGGTTCCTGGCGCAGTTGGAGGGGCCGAGCGCGACGTACAACATGCCGGTGGGGCTGCGGTTGGAGGGCGAGCTGGATGTTGCTGCGCTGGGGGCGGCGCTGAATGACGTTGTGGGTCGGCATGAGGTGCTGCGGACGGTGTTCCCGGTGGTGGATGGGGAGCCGTATCAGGAGGTGTTGGCGGCTTCAGAGGTGGGTGATGTGTTGCGGGTTGTGCGGGCTGCCGAGGGTGAGGTGGCGGGTGTGGTGGCGGAGGAGACCGGGCGTGGGTTCGATCTCGGGGTTGAGGTGCCGTTGCGGGCGTTGTTGGTTGAGGTCGGGGTGGGTGTGCATGTGTTGGTGGTGGTGGTGCATCACGTTGCGGGGGATGGGTGGTCGATGGGGCCGTTGGCGCGGGACATCTCGGTGGCGTATGCGGCGCGGTGTGTGGGTGAGGTCCCGGCGTGGGAGCCGTTGCCGGTGCAGTATGCGGACTACGCGCTGTGGCAGCGGGAGTTGTTGGGTGATGAGGGTGATCCGGGGAGTGTGCTGGCCGGGCAGGTGGGTTTCTGGCGGGATGCGTTGGCCGGGGCTCCGCAGGAGCTGGTGTTGCCGGGTGACCGGCCGAGGCCGGCGGTGGCCTCCCATCGGGGTCATACGGCGTCGGTTGTGATCCCGGCGGAGGTGCATGCGCGGTTGGTGGCGCTGGCGCGGGAGCAGGGCGTGACACTGTTCATGGTGGTGCAGGCCGCACTGGCGGTGCTGCTGTCCCGGCTCGGTGCGGGAGAGGACATTCCTGTCGGTACGGCGGTGGCCGGCCGCACCGACCAGGCCCTCGATGACCTGGTGGGGTTCTTCGTCAACACGCTGGTGCTGCGTACGGATGTGTCGGGGGATCCGACGTTCAGCGAGTTGTTGGAGCGGGTGCGGGAGACAAGCCTGGCGGCGCTGGAGCATCAGGAGGTGCCGTTCGAGCGCCTGGTGGAGGTGCTGGCACCGGACCGGTCGCTGGCACGGCATCCGCTGTTCCAGGTCATGCTCACTCTCCAGAATCAAGGCCAGGCCAGGCTGGACCTGCCCGGTCTGCGGGTGGCGCCGGTAACCGGTGGGTTGGGCGTGGCGAAGTTTGATCTTGATGTGTCGTTGGGTGAGACGGTTGCTGGGGAGGGTCGTCCTGGGGGGTTGCGGGGGTCGGTTACCGGGGCGGCGGATCTGTTCGACGCGGGGACCGTGGACGCGGTCGCTGAGCGGTTGGTGAAGGTCCTGACGCTGGTGGCCGCAGACTCGCAGGCTCGGGTGGGGCAGGTCCAGGTGCTGTCGGAGGCGGAACGACACCAGGTGGTGGCGGGGTGGAATGACACCACTGAGCCGGTGCCGGATGTGACGTGGGTGGAGTTGTTCGCGGATCGGGTGGTGCGGGATCCGAGCGCGGTGGCGGTGGTGTGTGGGGAGGTGGAGTTGTCGTATGGGGAGTTGGATGAGAGGACGTCGCGGTTGGCAGGTGTGTTGAGGGCGCGTGGGGTGGGGTTGGAGTCGGTGGTGGGGGTGATGTTTGAGCGGTCGGTGGATGCGGTGGTGGCGCTGTTGGGGGTGTGGAAGGCAGGGGGCGCTTATCTGTTCATCAACCCCTCTTATCCGGAAGAGCGCGTGGCGTTGCTGGTGGCGGAGGCCGGGCCCGTGTGCATGGTCACGGTCAGCAGCCTGACCGCTGGGTTGTCTGGTGCTCTGACGGTGCCGGTGGTGGCGGTGGACGACCCGGCGGTAGTCACGGAGCTGGCCGAGGTGGAGCCGACGGGCGTGCCGGTGCCGACTGAGCCCCGGGCGGCGGCGTACGTGATGTTCACGTCTGGATCGACGGGACGGCCGAAGGGTGTGGTGGTGACCCAACGGGATCTGGCTGAGCTGGTGGTGGATCAGTGCTGGGGAGAACCGGGGCGCATGTTGGGGCACGGCCCGTATGAGTTCGATGCGTCGGTGCTTGAGACATGGGTGACGCTGGCTACTGGTGGAGCGGTGGTTCTGGCCCCGGCGGGCAAGTTGGACGCTGGTGTGTTGCGGTCGTTGGTGGCGGAGTACGGGCTCGACCGTGTGCATGTGACCGCGGGATTGCTGCGGATGCTGGTGGAGGAGGACCCGGGATGCTTCGCCGGGGTGGGCGAGGTGCTGACAGGTGGGGACGTGGTTCCGTCGGCAGCGGTGGCGGCGGTACTGGAGGCTGCTCCAGGAGCTGCGGTGCGGCAGGTGTACGGGCCGACCGAAATCACGCTGTGTGCGACCCAAATCCTGGTTGGGGATGCCGATGCGGTCCCGTCGGTGCTGCCGATCGGCCGGCCGATGGACAACACGCGCATCTACCTGCTCGACGCTGGTCTGTCGCCGGTTCTGCCGGGGGTGGCGGGGGAGCTGTATGTGGCCGGGACCGGGCTGGCGCGTGGGTATCACGGGCGGCCGGACCTGACCGGGGAGCGGTTCGTAGCGTGCCCGCTTGGTGCGCCGGGGGAGCGGATGTACCGGACGGGGGATCTGGCCCGGTGGACCAAGGACGGGCAGTTGGTGTTCATCGGCCGGGCGGACAACCAGGTCAAGGTGCGTGGCTTCCGGATCGAGCCGGGTGAGGTCGAGGCGGTGTTGGCTGCCCATCCGAGTGTGGCTCAGGCGGTGGTGATCGCCCGAGAGGACACGTCCGGCGACAAGCGGTTGACAGCATATGTGGTCCCCAGGAGCGGCAACGGTGTGCGTGACGACGACCTGTCTGCGCGGTTGCGTGCGTACGTGAGCGAGCGGCTGCCGGATCACCTGGTGCCGTCCGCGGTGGTGGTACTGGACGGGTTGCCGTTCTCGGTGAACGGAAAGGTGGACCGGGCGGCCCTGCCGGCGCCGGAGTACACGGGGGCCGGTGGCGGGCGAGCACCGGCTTCGGTGGCTGAAGAGCTGATGTGTGGCGTATTCGCGGACGTCCTCACTCTTGAGCGAGTGGGGGTGGAGGACAGCTTCTTCGATTTGGGTGGGCATTCGTTGTTGGCGATGCGGTTGGTGTCGCGGGTGCGGTTGGTGTTCGGGGTCGAGGTGGGTGTGCGTGCGTTGTTCGAGGCGTCGACGCCGGCGGGGTTGGCTGCGCGGATTGCGGGTGCGGGTGTGGCGCGGGTGAGCTTGACGCCTTGGGAGCGGCCTGAACGGGTGCCGTTGTCGTTTGCTCAGCGGCGGTTGTGGTTCCTGGCGCAGTTGGAGGGGCCGAGCGCGACGTACAACATGCCGGTGGGGCTGCGGTTGGAGGGCGAGCTGGATGTTGCTGCGTTGCGGGCGGCGCTGAATGACGTTGTGGGTCGGCATGAGGTGCTGCGGACGGTGTTCCCGGTGGTGGACGGGGAGCCCTATCAGGAGGTGTTGGCGACTTCAGAGGTGGGTGAGGTGCTCCGCGTTGTGCGGGCTGCCGAGGGTGAGGTGGCGGGTCTGGTCGCGGAGGAGACCGGGCGCGGGTTCGATCTCGGGGTTGAGGTGCCGTTGCGGGCGTTGTTGGTTGAGGTTGGTGCGGATGTGCATCTGTTGGTGGTGGTGGTGCATCACGTTGCGGGGGATGGGTGGTCGATGGGGCCGCTGGCGCGGGACATCTCGGTGGCGTATGCGGCGCGGTGTGCGGGTGAGGCCCCGGCGTGGGAGCCGTTGCCGGTGCAGTACGCGGATTACGCGCTGTGGCAGCGGGAGCTGCTGGGTGATGAGGGTGATCGAGGCAGTGTGCTGGCCGGGCAGGTCAGTTTCTGGCGCGATGCGCTGGCGGGGGCACCGCAGGAGCTGGCACTGCCGGGCGACCGGCCGCGGCCGGCGGTGGCCTCACATCGTGGTCACACGGTGAGGGTGGAGGTTCCGGCGGAGGTGCATGCGCGGTTGGTGGCGCTGGCGCGGGAGCAGGGCGTGACCCTGTTCATGGTGGTGCAGGCCGCGCTGGCGGTGCTGCTGTCCCGGCTCGGTGCGGGCGAGGACGTTCCCGTCGGTACGGCGGTGGCTGGCCGTACCGACCAGGCCCTCGACGACCTGGTCGGGTTCTTCGTCAACACCCTGGTGCTCCGCACCGATGTGTCGGGTGACCCGACCTTCGGCGAGCTGCTGGAGCGGGTGAGGGAGACAAGCCTGGCGGCGCTGGAGCATCAGGAGGTGCCGTTCGAACGGTTGGTGGAGGTGCTGGCGCCGGACCGGTCGCTGGCGCGGCACCCGCTGTTCCAGGTCATGCTGGCAGTACAGAATCTGGGTCAGGCGAAGCTTGACCTGCCTGGGCTGCGGGTGGCGCCGGCGTCTGTCGGACAGGGGGCAGCCAAGTTCGATCTTGATGTGTCGTTGGGTGAGGTGGTTGGTGGTGAGGGTGGTCCTGGGGGGTTGCGGGGGTCGGTGACGGGGTCGGTGGATCTGTTTGATGCGGGGACGGTGGAGCGGGTCGGTCGGTGGTTGGTGAGGGTCCTGTCGGTTGTGGTTGAGGATCCGCAGGTGCGGGTGGGGCAGGTTGAGGTGTTGTCGGAGGCGGAACGGCATCAGGTGGTGGCGGGGTGGAATGCCACCGTCGAGCCGGTTCCTGATGTCACGTGGGTGGAGTTGTTCGCGGAGCAGGTGGTGCGGGATCCGGGTGCGGTGGCGGTGGTGTGTGGGGATGAGCGGTTGTCGTATGGGGAGTTGGATGAGCGGGCGGGTCGGTTGGCGGGTGTGTTGGTGGGTCGGGGTGTGGGGCCGGAGTCTGTGGTGGGGGTGGTGTTGGAGCGGTCGGTTGATGTGGTGGTGGCGTTGTTGGGGGTGTGGAAGGCGGGGGGTGCGTATGTGTTTGTTGATCCGTCGTATCCGGTGGAGCGGGTGGGTGTGGTGCTGGCGGAGGCGGAGCCGGTGTGTGTGGTGACCGTCGGGGCTCTGGCCGGGGGGTTGCCGGATGGTCTGGGTGTGCCGGTGGTGTGTCTGGATGATGCGGGGGTGGCTTCCGCGGCAGTGGCGCGTCCTGTGCTCGGTGGGCCGGGTGTGGCGGCGTATGTGATGTTCACGTCGGGGTCGTCGGGTGTGCCGAAGGGCGTGGTGGTGTCTCAGGGTGCGGTGGTGGGTTTGGTGGCGGCTTTGGGTCCGGTGCTGGGTGCTGGGCCTGGTGTTGGTGTGTTGCAGTTTGCGTCTTTCGGGTTTGACGGTTCGGTGCTGGATGTCGCGGTGACGTTGGCGTCGGGTGGCCGCCTCGTCGTGGCGTCGGAGGCCGAGCGGGCGGATGTGGGGTTGTTGGCTGACTTGGTGGTGCGGGAGGGGGTGGGGGTGGCGAGTGTGGTGCCGTCTCTCCTGAGCGTGGTGGACCCGGCGGGGATGCCCCAGCTGGAGCAGGTCCTTGTGGGCGGGGAACTCCTTTCGGCCGAGGTGGCGCGGGTGTGGGCGGATGGCCGGGTGTTGGTGAACACGTATGGGCCGACGGAGGCGACGGTGATGGTCACCGCCGGGCAGGTGTTTGGGGGTGGGGTGGGTGTGCCTCCGGTGGGTGGGCCGGTGCCGAATGCGCGGGTGTATGTGCTGGACCGGTTCCTGGAGCCGGTGCCGCCTGGGGTGGCGGGCGAGCTGTATGTCGCTGGCGTGCAGCTGGCCCGTGGCTATCACCAGCGTCCGGGGCTGACCGGGGAACGCTTTGTGGCGTGCCCGTTCGGTGGTGCGGGTGAGCGGATGTACCGGACCGGTGACCTGGCGCGGTGGACGGTGGACGGGCAACTGGCATTCGTCGGCCGGGCGGATGATCAGGTCAAGGTCCGTGGCTTCCGGGTCGAGCCAGCCGAAGTCGAGGCCGTCCTGGCCGCACATCCCGGGGTGGGCCAGGCGGCTGTCGTCGCCCGTGAGGACGTGCCGGGTGACAAGCGCCTGGTCGCCTACATCGTGCCCGAGGGCGACGGCCCGATGGATGGTGACCTGCGGAGCTTTGTGGCTGAGCGGTTGCCGGACTACATGGTGCCCTCTGCCGTCGTGGTGCTAGACGAGCTGCCCTTGTCGGTGAACGGCAAGATGGACCGGGCAGCGCTCCCCGCGCCGGGGTATTCGTCTGGCGGTGGGCGGGGTCCGGCTACGGTGGCTGAGGAGCTGGTGTGTCAGGTGTTCGCGGATGTCCTGGGCGTTGAACGAGTTGGGGTGGAGGACAACTTCTTCGAGCTGGGTGGGCATTCGTTGTTGGCGGTGTCGTTGGTGCAGCGGTTGCGTGAGCGTGGGCTCGGGGTGTCGGTGCGGGTGTTGTTCGAGGCGCCGACGCCGGTGGCGCTGGCAGCTGCGGGTGGTGGTGGGGGTGTGGTGGAGGTGCCGGCGAACGGGATTCCTGAGCAGGGTGTGGAGGTGATTACGCCGGAGATGCTGCCGCTGGTGGAGCTGACGGCCGCGCAGATCGACTTGCTCTGCGAGTCGGTCGACGGTGGGGCGGCGAACGTCGCCGACGTGTATCCGCTGGCACCCTTGCAGGAAGGCATCCTGTTCCACCACCTGCTGGCCGGGGTCGGCGAGGCGGACGTCTACTTGGTGCCGATGGTGCTGGGCTTCGACAGCCGTGAGCGGCTGGACGGGTTCCTGGCAGCGTTGCAGCGGGTGGTGGACCGGCACGAAATTTACCGGACCGGGCTCGTGTGGGAGGGACTGCCGGAGCCGTTGCAGGTGGTCCGGAGGCGTGCGGTCATTCCGGTCACCGAGGTGTCGTTGTCAGACGGCGGAGATGCGAAGGCTGAGCTGCTGGCGCTAGCCGGTCGATGGATGGACCTGCGGCAGGCACCGTTGCTGCGGGTGCACGTGGCGCCTGAGCCGGGGAGGCCGGGTCGGTGGGTGGCGTTGGTGCAGGTCCATCACCTGTTGCAGGACCATACGGCGCTTGAGGTGGTGCTGGGCGAGGTCGGGGCGTTCATGGCCGGGCGCGGGGACGAGTTGCCGGTGCCGCTGCCGTTCCGTGACTTTGTGGCCCAGGCCCGGCTGGGGGTCTCGCGTGCGGAGCACGAGGAGTACTTCTCAGGTCTGTTGGGTGATGTGACGGAGCCGACGCTGCCGTTCGGCCTGGCTGATACCCATGGGGACGGGTCGACGGTGAAGTCGGCGCGGTTGAGGGTGGACGACTCCGTGGCGGGGCGCATCCGGGAGCAGGCTCGTCGTCTGGGGGTGAGTCCGGCGACGTTGTTCCATGTGGCGTATGGGCGGGTGGTGGTGGGTCTGGCGGGTCGGTCGGATGTGGTGTTCGGGACGGTGTTGCTGGGCCGGATGAATTCTGGGCGGGGTGCGGATCGGGTGCCGGGTCCGTTCATGAACACGTTGCCGGTGCGGGTGGATGTGGCGGGTCTTGATGTGGTGGGTGCGGTGCGGGCGATGCAGGCGCAGTTGGCCGGCCTGCTGGTGCACGAGCACGCCCCGCTCGCCGTGGCGCAGAAGGGCAGTGCGGTACCGGCTTCGGCTCCGTTGTTTACGTCTTTGCTGAACTACCGTCATGGCAGTCTGCCCCGCCGGGGCGGCGGGGGTGGCGGGAGGAATGGTGGTCTTGCCGGGGTGGCGATGTTGTCGAGCGAGGACCGGACGAATTATCCGTTGTCGGTGTCGGTGGATGATCTGGGGTCCGCGTTCGGCGTGACGGCTGATGTGGTGGCGCCGGGGGATCCGGAGCTGGTGTGTGCGCTGCTGCAGAACGCGGCCGAAAGCCTGGTCGACGCGCTGGAGAGCGCGCCGGAGACACCTCTGGGTGAGGTCGCAGTGGTGTCACCGCTCGTTCGCGAGCGGATGATCGTGGAGTGGAATGGCTCGCCTGTGGTGGGGTT
>NZ_JBHXNW010000145.1:0-8750 GCF_042717365.1 Streptomyces sp. NPDC058534 | reverse complement strand
GAACGGACGCTTCCTTTGTACTCACCCGAGATAATCTCTCGCGGCTTTCCTCCGGGCGCTTCCCTTCGGTCTTGCGTTTCCGACTCTATCAGATCTTTCCGATCCGATTTCCTCGGTGCTTTCCAGGTTCCCGCTTTCGCGTTTCCCTTTCCGGCGGTTCCGACTTTATCAGAAGTTCCGAGTCGGTCTGACCGGCTCGTTCGTTTCCGATTTGATCAGGAGAGTGCTTCGTCGAATTCGAGATTCGGGAGGAAGCAAGCAGATTTTCACTGTGACCCTCTGGGATGAACCCGTCTACAGGCAACTGTTCAAATCTACCTCCCCGCTCGCTCCGTGTCAACGGCTCTCGCGGGAACGAAGAGGACACTAGCAGCTCACCCAGGGTCCATGCACATCAGGCGGCCGTGGGCACCGTGGCGCTGCGCTCGGACTCCTCCACGTCGCCCGACTCGCCTTCGCGTACGGCACGACGGCCCAGGACATAGACGTAGGCGAGGAAGGCCAGTTCGGCGACGATCCCGATGGTGATGCGGGCCCAGGTGGGCAGGCCGGACGGGGTGACGAAGCCTTCTATGGCGCCGGAGATGAAGAGGACCAGGGCGAGTCCGATGGCCATACCGACGGCGGCTCGGCCCTCTTCGGCCAGGGCGATGCGCCGGCTGCGGGGTCCCGGGTCGATCAGGGTCCAGCCGAGGCGGAGTCCGGTGCCCGCGGCTACGAAGACCGCGGTCAGTTCGAGGAGGCCGTGGGGCAGGACGAGGCCCAGGAAGGTGTCGAGGCGCCCGGCCGACGACATCAGACCGAACCCGACGCCGAGGTTCAGCATGTTCTGGAACAGGATCCAGATGACGGGCAGGCCCAGGAAGACGCCCAGGATCAGGCAGAGCGCGGCGGCCCACGCGTTGTTCGTCCAGACCTGTGCGGCGAAGGATGCCGCGGGGTGGCTCGAGTAGTACGTCTCGTACTGACCACCCGGGCGGGTCATTTCGCGCAGTTCGGCGGGCGCCGCGATGGTCGACTGGACCTCGGGGTGCGTGCCGATCCACCAGCCGAGGAGCGCCGCGACTGCGGTCGACAGGAGTGCGGTGGGGACCCACCAGTGCCGGGCCCGGTAGACGGCGGCCGGGAACTGGCGGGTGAGGAAGCGGGTGACGTCGCGCCAGGAGGCTCGGCGGGTGCCGGTCACGGCACTGCGCGCGCGTGCCACCAACTGGCTCAGGCGTCCGGTCAGCTGGGGGTCGGGCGCGCTGGACTGGATCAGGGAGAGGTGGGTGGCCGTGCGCTGGTAGAGGGCGACGAGTTCGTCCGTCTCGGCACCGGTGAGTCGGCGTCGGCGCCGGAGCAGGGCGTCGAGGCGGTCCCATTCCGCGCGGTGGGCGGAGACGAAGACGTCGAGGTCCATCGGTGTGCCTGCTCCTCGGCTATCGTCAGCGGCTCGTCGTGGATCAGCTTGTCGTACTGCGGCGCGGTGCGTCCTCAGCTTGGCAGACTGGCGGGGACGGAGGGAGTCGAGGGAAGGGCGGCGGGCGTGAGCGAGCTGGTGACGGGCGAGGCGGTGGCGCTGGAGTTGCGCCCCGCGAGGCTGCCCAGCAGGGCGTTGGCCGTGCTGCTCGACCTTGCGGTGGCCGTGGCCGTCTACATAGCGGTCACCATCGCCCTGGTGGCTTCGACCGCCTCCTTGGACATGGCAGCGCAGACCGCGCTGTCGATCGCAGGCTTCGTGCTCGTACTGGTGGGTGGGCCTATCGCCGTCGAGACGCTCAGCCATGGACGGTCGCTCGGGAAGATGGCGTGCGGGCTGCGGGTGGTGCGGGACGACGGCGGGCCGATCCGGTTCCGGCACGCGCTGGTGCGGGGCTTGATCGGGGTGATCGAGATCCTCATGACGTTCGGGGTGGTCGCCTGTATCGCCTCGCTGGTGTCGGCGCGGGGGCGTCGGCTCGGGGACGTGTTCGCGGGCACCCTGGTCGTGCGGGAGCGGGTGCCGGTCGCGTCCGCGGGGTTCATGCCGCCGCCTCCGCCCTGGCTGGCCGGGCGTTTCTCGGGGCTCGACCTGTCCGCGGTACCCGATGAGCTGTGGCTCGCCGTCCGTCAGTACCTGACGCGGATGGGGCAGCTCGATGCCCGCGTCGGCTGGGCCATGGCGGAACGGCTCGCCGCGGACGTGGCGGCTCGGACGGGCGCCCCGGTGCCGCGAGAGGTTCCGCCGCCCGCCTATCTCTCGGCCGTGTTGCAGGAACGGCAGGCGCGGGAGGCGCGGCGGGCGTTCGGGGGTGCAGCCGCGGGTGGGGATCCGGCGGCGACGGCACCGCCGCTGCCTCCCGTCACTCCTGTCGCTCCTGTCACCCCTGCCCCTCCCACGCCGAGTTCCACCGCGGTGCCTCCGGCTGCGCCGTCGGACGGGCGCCCCGGAACCGGAAAGGGAACCGGTACGGGGTTCGTGCCGCCGGCGTAGTTTCACGGGAACGCGGACGGCGGCGACTCCAGGTCCTCCAGCTCGATGCCGGGGGCCGCGAGCACCACGTCACCGGCGATGTGCACGGCGTGCTGCTCGCCGGTGTCCAGGGCTGTGACCTGGTATTCGTCCACGGTGAGGGGGCCGTTGTCAGTGGCGTGTGCTTCTCTTTTCAGCAAGGCCCAGGACTGGTCCACGGTGCGGGGGGCGAGGACCGGGTCGGTGAGGGCGACGAGGCGTAGGCGCATGGCTGATCCGGAGGGGGTGAGGCGCAGGAGACGGGTGACGGCGACGAGGAAGGCCGGGGAGCTGCCGGTGAAGGCGTGGGCGCGCACATTGCCTTCGGTGGCGTGGACTCCGGTGGGGTCGGTACGGACCCAGGTGATGCCGTCGATGGCCGCGCCGCGTACCTGCCAGTCGGCGGCGTGGAGTTCGAGGCGGATGGGGCGGCCGAGTTCGTCGAGGGCGAGGTCGACGGAGCCGTGGGGGTCTCCGGCGGGCGTGGTCAGCCGGGAGACGTAGCGCCAGCCGGAGGGTCCGGGGGCGCACTGGAAGTGCTCTTCTGCGAGGGGGGTGTGGTCATGCGGATCGTGGAGCGAATAACGGCCGCGGGGCATGGTGGTCCTGGAGGGTGACGGGCTGCTGGTCCGGCCGCTGAGGCGCCAACGGGACAGGCCCCCGGCACGGGGGTGCGGGGGCCTGTCTCGGGGGAGCCGGCAGGGCTCAGTAGCGGTAGTGGTCCGCCTTGTAGGGGCCCTCGACCTTGACGCCGATGTACTCGGCCTGCTCCGGGCGGAGCGTGGTCAGCTTGACGCCGAGGGAGTCGAGGTGGAGGCGGGCGACCTTCTCGTCCAGGTGCTTGGGCAGCACGTACACGTTTGTCGGGTACTCGTCGGGCTTGGTGAACAGTTCGATCTGGGCCAGCGTCTGGTCCGCGAACGAGTTGGACATCACGAACGACGGGTGGCCGGTCGCGTTGCCCAGGTTCAGCAGGCGGCCCTCGGAAAGGACGATGAGGACCTTGCCGTCGGGGAACGTCCAGGTGTGGACCTGCGGCTTGACCTCGTCCTTGACGACGCCGGGGAGCTGGGCGAGGCCGGCCATGTCGATCTCGTTGTCGAAGTGGCCGATGTTGCCGACGATGGCCTGGTGCTTCATCTTGGCCATGTCCGCGGCCATGATGATGTCCTTGTTGCCGGTCGTCGTGACGAAGATGTCGGCCTGGCCGACCACGTCGTCCAGCGTCGAGACCTGGTAGCCGTCCATCGCCGCCTGCAGGGCGCAGATCGGGTCGATCTCGGTGATGATCACGCGGGCGCCCTGGCCGCGCAGGGACTCCGCGCAGCCCTTGCCCACGTCGCCGTAGCCGCAGACGACAGCGGTCTTGCCGCCGATCAGGACGTCGGTGGCGCGGTTGATGCCGTCGATCAGGGAGTGGCGGCAGCCGTATTTGTTGTCGAACTTCGACTTCGTCACGGCGTCGTTGACGTTGATGGCCGGGAACAGCAGGGTGCCGTCGCGGTGCATCTCGTACAGGCGGTGGACGCCGGTCGTGGTCTCCTCGGTCACGCCGCGGATCTCGGACGCCAGCTGGGTCCACTTCTGCGGGCTCTCGCTCACCGTGCGGGTGAGGAGTTCGAGGATGACGCGGTGCTCGTCGGACTCGGCGGTGTCGACCGAGGGGACCTTGCCGTCCTTCTCGTACTCGACGCCCTTGTGGACGAGGAGGGTGGCGTCACCGCCGTCGTCCAGGATCATGTTCGGGCCGCGGGTGGGGCCCTCAGAAGATGATGCAGCCGGCCAGGTCAGCGCCTGCTCCGTGCACCACCAGTACTCCTCCAGGGTCTCGCCCTTCCAGGCGAAGACCGGGATGCCCTGCGGGTTGTCCGGCGTGCCGTTCGGGCCGACGGCGATGGCGGCGGCCGCGTGGTCCTGGGTGGAGAAGATGTTGCAGGAGGCCCAGCGGACGTCGGCGCCGAGGGCGACGAGGGTCTCGATGAGCACGGCGGTCTGCACGGTCATGTGCAGGGAGCCGGTGACGCGGGCGCCGGCGAGGGGCTGGGCCTCGGCGTACTCCTTGCGGATCGCCATCAGGCCCGGCATCTCGTGCTCGGCGAGAGTGATCTCCTTGCGGCCGAACGCGGCCAGGGAGAGGTCGGCGACCTTGAAGTCCTGTCGGCTGTCGACAGTCGTCATTACGGGCTGCTCCTCGGGTTGGGTCGAGGTGGGTACGGCTGACCTGCGCGGCGGCGGACACAAGGGTGTCCCGGAAGAGGACACAGGCATGCCCGCGTACACGCAGCGCAGTCCGTCGGAGGCCCTCTCTCCCTCGGCCGGTCCGTCCTGGACCGCCCGACCGCCATCAGCAGCGACGTCTGGCTCCACCCCAAGCTACACCGCGGGCGCCCGCGGTCCCCAGTCCGCCTCCGAACACTTCCGGACGTTCATGGCGGCGCGGACGTCAGTGGGCGTCGGGCGGTGTGGCCGGACCGCCGGGGGTCGCCTCGGGGTCGGCTCCCTTGGCGGCCCTGGACTCGCTGTAGATGTCGGGCTCCAGGTAGATGACGCGGGCGATCGGGACGGCGTCGCGGATGCGGGACTCGGCGGCGTCGATCGCGGAGGCGATCTCGGTGGCCGTGCCGTCGTGGCGGACGGCGATCTTGGCGGCGACGAGCAGTTCCTCGGGGCCGAGGTGGAGGGTGCGCATGTGGATGATGCCGGTGACCGTGTCGCCGGCGACGATCGCGGCCTCGATCTGCCGGACCGCCTCGGGGCCGGCGGACTCGCCGAGCAGCAGGGACTTGGTCTCGACGGCCAGGACCAGCGCGATCACGATGAGCAGCACGCCGATGCACAGGGTGCCGACGCCGTCCCAGACGCCGTCGCCGGTGAGCAGGGCGAGTCCGACACCGCCGAGGGCGAGGATCAGGCCGACGAGGGCGCCGAGGTCCTCCAGGAGGACGACCGGCAGTTCCGGGGCCTTGGCGTGGCGGACGAACTCCTTCCAGGACTTCTGTCCGCGCAGGGCGTTGGACTCCTTGATGGCGGTCCGGAAGGAGAAGGTCTCGGCGATGATCGCGAAGATCAGGACACCCACCGGCCAGTACCAGTGCTCGATCTCGTGCGGGTGCTTGATCTTCTCGTAGCCCTCGTAGAGGGCGAACATGCCGCCGACCGAGAAGAGCACGATGGAGACGAGGAAGGCGTAGATGTAGCGCTCGCGGCCGAAGCCGAAGGGGTGTTGGGGGGTGGCGGCGCGCTGGGCCCGCTTGCCGCCGAGGAGCAGGAGTCCCTGGTTGCCGGAGTCGGCCAGGGAGTGCACGGACTCGGCGAGCATCGACGACGATCCACTGAAGAGGAACGCCACGAATTTCGCTACCGCGATCGAGAGGTTGGCGAGCAGTGCCGCCACGATCGCCTTGGTTCCGCCTGACGCGCTCATGTGTCGCGTTGTCCCTTCGCCTTCGTCTGCGTCCGTACGCCGGTGGGGGCGCGGCCGGTGACCGGCTTTGCCCCTCCTTTGCGGTGCGCCATTGTTGCAGCCCTCGGTGGCTCCCGAGTGCCGGGTGATCCGTCGTGTGCGCGTCAGGCGGGTGTCAGACGCGCACGGTGGCCCGGAAGATCGTGCCACTCCCGGACACTTCGGCTTTTTCGCCCGCGGGGACGAAGACGGAACGGCCGGGCGTCAGTTCGTGTTCGCCCGCCCGTACGGTGCCCGCCGTGCAGAGCAGGATCTGTGGGGTGGGCAGGGTGAGGTCGTGGGCGCCGGTGCCCTCGGGCAGGACGTGGCGGGACAGGCGGAACTCGTCGATCGGGGTCTCGTAGACCTCTTCGCCGTCCGGGGACGCCTCCGGGCGCAGCACGCCGGGGTCGCCGGCCTCGAAGCGGACGATGCGCAGCAGTTCGGGGACGTCGACGTGCTTGGGGGTGAGGCCGCAGCGCAGGACGTTGTCGGAGTTGGCCATGATCTCGACGCCGAGGCCGCTCAGGTAGGCGTGCGGGATTCCGGCGCCGAGGTACAGGGCCTCGCCGGGCTGGAGCCTGACGTGGTTGAGGAGCATCGCGGCGAGGACGCCGGGGTCGCCAGGGTAGTGGTGGGCGATGTCGGCGTAGGGGGCGTACACGCCGCCGAGGCGGTCGCAGGCGGCCGCGACCTCGGTGACCGTGTGGGACATCTCCTCGGGGTCGGCCGTGAGGACGGCGGTGAGGACCTCGCGCAGGGCGGCGTCCTCGGGGTGTGCGCGCAGCAGGTCGACGTACGGCTTGAGGGAGGCGACGCCGAGGCCGTCGAGCAGGTCGGCCGTCTCGGTCGGCGGGCGGAAGCCGCACAGACCGTCGAACTCGGTGAGGGCGCAGATCAGTTCGGGCTTGTGGTTGGCGTCCTTGTAGTTGCGGTGCGGGGCGCCCACGGGGACGCCGCGGCGTTCCTCGTCCTCGTAACCGGCCCTGGCCTGGGCGAGGTCGGGGTGGACCTGGAGGGAGAGCGGGGCGCCGGCGGCGAGGAGCTTGAGGAGGAAGGGCAGCCGGGGGCCGAACTTGGCCACGGAGGCGGCGCCCAGTTCCTTCTCGGGGGCGGCGTCGACGACCTCGGCGAGGGTGCCCCGGCCGGTGCGGGAGGGGGCGCCGGGGTGGGCTCCCATCCACATCTCCGCCTGCGGCTCGCCGGTCGGCTCGGTCCCGAGCAGGGTCGGGATCGCGGTGGTGGAACCCCAGGCGTAGGGGCGGACGGTGTTGTCGAGGCGGTCCATTGGCTCTCTCTGCCGGTGCGTGTCCTGTGCGTGCGGTGTGTTCCGCGTGCGGTGCCTTCCCGATGGTGTGTACGGGATCAGGCGCCCGAGGCGAGCGCCAGGTAAACGGCGGCGAAATCCGTGATGGCGATCAGTTCGGCGAGGGTCTCGAGTTCGCCGCCCGCTTCCGGCTCCAGTTCGCTCATCGGCGTGTCGTGGCTGAGGGCCAGTTCACGGGCGTTGGGGGCGGCGGTGAGGCCCCCGCTGGGGCGGTCGCGGAGGAGCACTACGCGCGCGTGCAGGGCGGGTGCCTCCTCGACGCGGTCGCGGAAGAAGTCGTCGGGGTCGGCGCCGGCGGCGAGGCGTCCGGCGAGCAGGGCGCTGTGCGCGGCGAGGGCCTCGGGCAGGTCGGCGACGACAGCCGGGGTGCCGGACAGTTCGGCGAGCGCGGCGGCGAAACGGCGGCCGGCGGGGCCGGCGGAGGTGCCCTCGGTCCAGATCACCGGGAGGGAGTCGGCCAGCTCGGCGGCCAGGGTCTTGGCGGGGTTGCTGTAGGTCACGATGGCGGGCCCGCAGCGTTCGGCGATGCGGTCGAGGCGGTCGGCGATCTTCTCGACGGCCTCGGGCGGTGCGTCGAGCAGGGCGGTGCGGTCGAGGAGTACGAGCAGCGGCGTGAGCAGCGCCCACAGGACTCCGGGTGCGGCACCGGCTAGGGGTTCGTCCTGGTCGTACGGGGCGGTCGCCATCGGGATGAACAGGCTGTGCGAGGCGTTCACCGACTCGCTGAGCGGGGAGCCGGCGGGGGCGACGGCGACGACCGTGCAGCCCCGGCGGTAGGCCTGTTCGGCGAGCAGGGAGAGGCCCGGCTCGGTGCCGTCGGGGGTGGTGATCAGCAGGAGGTCCACGGAGCCGGCCCAGCCGGGCAGTTCCCAGCGCAGGGCACCCGCGGCGGGGGCGACGCCGGTGGGGGCGAGGCGGGTGACGGGGCTGCCGGCGCCGGCCAGGGTGCCGAGGAGGTCGGCGGCGTGGGTGGCGGCGGCGCCGGGGCCGGCGATCAGGACGGCGCGGGGGCGGCCGTCGGGCTTGAGGTTGCCGACTCCGGCCTCGGCGGCGTGCCGGACTGCGGTGCGTACGCGGGCACCGGCCTCGGCGGCGCCGCGCAGCAGGCCGCGGTGGTCGGCCTCGGTGAGGCGCTCCGGGGTGTCGAGGAGCGATTCGTCGAGCATGGCGGCAGGTCTCCGATCGCCGGGGCGTTCGTTCGGTTGCGCGGGGTCGCGGGGTCGCCGAGTGGCCGGGGTGCCGGGTCGCTTCGCCGTCGGTCAGGCGGGGC
This sequence comes from Streptomyces sp. NPDC058534, assembly GCF_042717365.1. Taxonomy (NCBI): domain Bacteria; kingdom Bacillati; phylum Actinomycetota; class Actinomycetes; order Kitasatosporales; family Streptomycetaceae; genus Streptomyces; species Streptomyces sp. NPDC058534. The sequence continues at coordinate 238 of NZ_JBHXNW010000145.1, read as the reverse complement.
GGCGGGCCTCGTCGACGAGGAGGACGGGGATGCCGTCGCGCACCGGGTATGCCAGGCCGCAGTCCTGGCCGGTGCAGATCAGTTCCGCGGCCTGCTCCTTGAGGGGGGCGTGGCAGGCGGGGCAGGCGAGGATCTCCAGGAGGCCGGCTTCGAGCGGCATGGGGGTTCCCTTCGGGGGCGGTTCGTCTTGTGCGGATGTGCTGGTCAGGGTACCGCCGGTGGGGGCGTGGTGTAGGGG
>NZ_JBHXNW010000144.1:4515-9707 GCF_042717365.1 Streptomyces sp. NPDC058534 | reverse complement strand
GTGGGTTCTGATATGTGTATAAGAGACAGGCACCGGCCGCCGCCGCATGCTCCCCACCGCCCCCCCGGCTCAGCCGGCCGCCCCGTCCAGGGCCCGGGCGCGGATGCGGGCCATCAGCCGCGCCTGCCGCACCAGATCACGGTGGTGCACCGCCCGCCCCGACGGATCGGCCACCGCCTCGTAAAAGGCCGTGAACACGCCGAGGAACTGGTCCGAGGCCGGGGCGAGGATCCGCGTCTGACGGTCCTTCTGCTCCAGACGCAGCACCGGACGGGCACTGTCCGAGGGCGTGAACGCCCACTCCAGGACCAGCCGCCCCTCACTGCCCCACAGGTCGTACGTCGAGCGGTAGCCGTGGGACAGACCGAAGGAGCAGTGCGCGCCGACCCCGTCGTCGTCACCCAGCAGCGCCACCCCGGACACGTCCACGCCCAGCTCCGCGTCGAACCTCAGACCCGCCCCCAGCACCCGCGCCGACGCACCGAGATACTCCTGCGCCGCCCGCACCGGATAGCAGCCCACCTCCCACAGCGCCCCGCCCCCCAGCTCCGCCTGGTACTTGATCTGGCCGGGATCGGTCGGCGGGATCCCGAACGCCCCGCTGAAGGAGCGCAGTTCACCAATGGCCCCGCCGGCCACCAGGGCCCGCGCCTGCGCGTGCTGCGGATGCCGCAGGAACGCGAAGTTCTCCATGACGGCCAGCCCGCGCTCCTCGGCCAGCGCGACCAGGCCCAGGGCACTGTCCTCGTCGGGCACCGCGGGCTTCTCCAGCAGCACGTGCTTGCCCGCCCCCAGCGCGCGCCGCGCCCACCTGGCGTGCTCGCTGTTCGGCAGCGGGATGTAGACCGCGTCGACGCCCGGCTCCTCCAGCAGCCGCTCGTAGCCCTCGACGGCCGCGCAGCCGGCGGCGGCCGCCACACCCTTCGCCTTGTGACCGGAACGGCTCGCGACCGCCGCCAGACGGAAAGGGGAACGGCCGATCGCCGGCAGGGCCCGGCGCACCGCGATGTCGGCGCACCCCATGATGCCGATACCGGCCCTCGACCCGGATTCGAGAAAGGGCGTCAGATCTTCGATTTCCACAGGCCCACCTAAACGACGTCAGTAAACACGAATGCCTGAACCGGTATGCCGTCAGCCTGAGTACGCGGGCCCGCGTCTGTCAACAAGACCGCAAATGCGGGGAGGCTGCTCCGGGCAAACTTCCGGGCGGGCACCGGCCCCCGATAAAGTGCGTGGCACGCCTAAATTGGCACGAAGTCACTGAGGAGGCGCCACGGTGAAGGGCATCATCCTGGCCGGCGGCAATGGCACGAGACTCCATCCGATCACTCTCGGAGTTTCGAAGCAAATGCTCCCGGTCTACGACAAGCCGATGATTTACTACCCGCTGTCGGCCCTGATGCTGGCGGGGATCACCGAAATAGAGATCATCACCACGCCCGAGGACTCGGAGATGTTCCGGCGCCTGCTGGGCGACGGCTCCTGGCTGGGCATCACCCTGACCTACGCCGAACAGGACAAGCCCCGCGGCCTCGCCGACGCGTTCCTGGTCTCCGCGGACCACATCGGCGACGACTCCGTGGCCCTGGTCCTGGGCGACAACATCTTCCACGGCTACGAGTTCGGGCCCATGCTCCAGCGCGCCGCCCAGGACCTCACAGGCTGCGTCCTGTTCGGCTACCCGGTACGCGACCCCGAACGCTACGGCGTCGGCACCCTCGACCAGCAGGGCCGCCTCGTCGCCCTGGAGGAGAAGCCCGCCGACCCGCAGACCAACATGGCCATCACCGGCCTCTACCTCTACGACAACCAGGTCGTCGACATCGCCCGGCACCTGCGGCCCTCCGAACGCGGCGAACTGGAGATCACCGACCTCAACCGCGTCTACCTGGAACGCGGCCAGGCCAAGCTGGTGCCGCTGGGACGCGGGTTCGTCTGGCTCGACACCGGAACCCACGACGCGCTCATGGAGGCCGGGGACTACGTCCAGGTCCTGGAACACCGCCAGGGCGTGCGCATCGCCTGCCTCGAGGAGATCGCCTACCGCATGGGCTACATCGACCAGGAGTCCTGCTACCGGCTCGGCAGCCGCCTCGCGAACTCCTCCTACGGCCGCTACGTCATGGAAATGGCCCAGGCCGGCTGACCGACCCGCTGCCCGGCCCCGCGCAGTCCCTGCACCCGACCCGACCACGAAAAGAAGTGCGACAGCCATGAAAATACTGTTCACCGTCGGGGGCAGCCAGGCGGCCGTCTTCGGCGTCGCCCCGCTCGCCGCCGCCGCCCGCAGCGCCGGCCACGAGATCCTGCTGGCCGCCGACGAACCGCTGATGGCGGCCGCACAGTCACTCGCCCTGCCCGCCCTCTGCATCACGCCCGACCGCATGCGCTACGGCCAGGACGCCATGACGGCCACCGACCGGATCGACGCCCTGCTGGAACTGACCCGGCAGTGGACCCCGGACGTGGTCGTCGGCGGCCTGTCCCACGTCCCCAGGGTGCTCGCCGCCCGGCTCAAGGTCCCCTTCGTCCGCCACATCTGGTACATCGCCCCCATGGCCCGCCGGGACCGCACCGCCATCGCCGAACTCCAGCCGCAGCTGCAGCGCCTCGGGCTGGCCGAACTGCCCGAACCCGACCTCTTCGTCGACCTGTGCCCGCCCGCCCTGCGCCCGCCCGGCGCCCCCGCCGCCCAGCCGATGCGCTGGGTGCCCCGGGTGAGCCAGCGCCGGACCGAGCCGTGGATGTACACCCGCCCCGAGGGCGGCCGCAAGCGGGTCCTGATCACCGCCGGCACCCGCAACCTGATGCTCGACACCCCCGGCAGCTCGCTGCGCCGCCTGGTGGACTCCCTGACCGCCACCGGCGCCGAGGTGCTGATCGCCGCGCTGCCCGAGGCCGCCGAACGCTACGGCGCCGAACTCGGCGGCGTACGCATCGGCTGGATCCCCCTGGACGTCGTCGCCCCCACCTGCGACCTGGCCGTCCACCACGGCGGCGCCACCACCGCCATGACACTGATACACGCCGGCGTGCCCCAGCTGATCGTCCCCGACAACGGCTACGGCAAGGCCGTCGCCGAGGCCGTCAGCGGCTACGGCGCCGCCGTGATGGTGGACCGCAACCGGCCCGGAGACGGCCAGGACCCGGACGAGGTGACCGCCACGGCCTGCCGGGAGATCCTCACCGACCCGGCCTACGCCGAGCGCACCCGCACCCTGGCCGCCCACAGCGCCGCGCTGCCCACCCCGGACGAAGTGCTGCGCGGCATCGAGGCCCTGGCCGCCCGCTGACCGGCACGTGCATGCGCCCCGGGACCGGCGGAGAACTCTCCGCGGTCCCGGGGCGCATACGCGTGTGCCGGACGGTGGACGGGCCGGCCGTCAGACCAGCGCCTCCAGCCGGGGCACGATCTCGGCGGGCGTGGGCAGCGTCGAGATCTCCTTGGCGATGAACTGCGTGCGCTCCGTGTAGCCGGGGTTCTCCAGCAGTTCCCGGCAGGCCGCGGCGATCACTTCGCCCGGCGCCCTGTCCGGCTCCTGGGCCTGCGGCCACAGCGTCTTGCCGGCGCCGAAATCGGTGATGGCCTTGGCGATGGCCTCCCGGTGGTAGTTCGGCGGGAACTCCGGCGGGTTCTCCGGGATGACCAGCTGCGGCACGCCGTTGGCCATCAGCGTCGTGGCGGTGGTCGCACCGCCGTGATGGACCGCCAGGTCGCAGGTGGCGGCGGTGACGTCGATCGGGATCCAGCCGACACGGGCGTCGCCCAGCTCGGCGCCGAACCGCTCGACGGCGCCGGGGTTCGCCGCGATCAGCGCCTCGGCACCCAGCTTGTCCAGCTCCCTGACCAGCAGCGGCATCGACCAGCCCGGGTCGCGGAACATCAGGCTGCGGAAACCGGAGGTGATCACCACCCGCTTGCGGCCGCCCTCGGGGCGGGTGTACATCCAGCGCTCCAGCCGGCGCTGCGGGTTGCTGGGGATCCAGCGCATCGGCTGCGCCGCCGGGTCGTGGACGGGCCGCAGCGACGGCGGCGTCGAGTCGAGCAGCAGGTCGGGCTTGAGCAGCCCGTCCACGCCCAGCCGCTCCATCTCGGGCCGCAGCTCGTCCTCCGCGCCCGGGTCGATCCCGGTCAGCGGAATGCCCAGGTACTCGATGTGGCGCACGTAGGGGACCTTCAGGTGGGCGGCGAGCAGCATCGCCGCGTAGCTCTGCGAACTGCCCACGACCACGTCCGGCCGCCAGTCCCGGGACAGTTCCAGCAGGGACTCGACGCCCGCCAGGCCCATCTTCGCGAAGCCGCGGCCCTGCCCGAGCATCTCCTCGTCGCCCAGCTCCCGGGGGAAACGCAGCCCCTTGCCCGGGTTGGTGATCCGCATGAAGTGCCGGATCGGGTCCACGGTGAAGCAGAAGGTGGGCAGACCGATGGCCTCCGCGGTCTCCACCCACGGCTCGTGGGCGGCCAGCATGACGTGGTGGCCCGCGTTGCGCGCGGCCGTCGCCAACGGAGCGGCGGCAAAGTAGGTGGCCTGGCTGCCTGTGGTGACGAACAGGATTTTCATGGCACTCCGGATGCTTTTCGTGGGACGCGGCCAGCAGCATGTGCGAACAGTACCGATGGTCCGCAGGGCGGCCTTTTTCTGTCAAACACCGGTAATTGGCAAGCCCGTTCAATCGCGGATTTCCCGCAGTTGAACAGAGTATTCTCCGGACCTCGTTGCGCACCGTTCGGCCGCTCACCATCATGAGTCCGGTACGTGTGGCCAGGAAGCCCCAGAAACGGATACCGAGAGTCGGTGGCACATGAACAGCCTGATCTACGAAGCCCGGATGGCCCTTCGTGACGTCATGGAAGTGAACATCTACAGCCAGGGAAACGACAAGGTCTACCTGACGGTTTTCCCCGAGCTGGTCTGGGAGGGCACCGAGAAGACGCAGCCGGAAAAGGTCGTCCGGAACGTCATCGGCCGGCTCCACGACATGTCGCTGGACGTCGCGGGCGGTGAGGGCGCCGTCCGCGCCCTCCTGGACGCCGGCCCCGTGGAGATCGTCCGCAAGGCCGCCTGACCGCACCCCCAACCCGCCCTTCTTGCCCGCCGTGTGCCCGGGTGAACGCGCTCCCCAGGGCGGAACGCATGGCCTGTGTGTGTTACACATCTCCGCGCCCCCGCGGCGGTAAGCACACTCGG
>NZ_JBHXNW010000144.1:0-4505 GCF_042717365.1 Streptomyces sp. NPDC058534 | reverse complement strand
GCCCCCCCCACCCCCGCCACCCCGCCACCCCCCCCCCCACCCCCCCCCCACCCCCCCACGTCCCCCAGCCGCCCCCGCCCCCCCCCCCCCGCCGCGCGCACACGGCGTGTCAGTGGTGGCCGCCCGCGTGCCGGTGACCGGCCGGGCCCACCACCAGCGGACGCACCATGTGCTGCTCGTGCTCCAGCATGTGACAGTGGTGCACCCCCCTGCCGACGACGGGAAAACGCACCGCCACGGTGACCATCTCACCCGGCGTCCCGTCCGGCCCGGGCACGATCCGACCGGCCGTACCCACCCGGACGGTGTCCTTCTCCCCGCGCTCGTGCGCCTCCAGCTCCGCCGCCCCCAAAAACGCGACCGGCCTGCCCGAACCCCGCACCACCCGGTCGAAACCGCTCACGTCGTAGTGCTCCCGGGACAGCACATGGAAGTGCGCCAGGTGAATGTGCATGGGATGCGGCGAGGCGGCGAGATTCAGGTACTTCCAGATCTCCACACCGCCGTGCGCCACGGTGAACGCGTTCCCGTCGTCGTAACGCATGGCCGTACGCCGCAGCGTGGTCACCGCACCCTCGGCATCCCTGACCTGGACGATGCCCGCGCTGGGCAGGGAGATCTGCTCCGCGTCGGCCGGCTCCACCTCCTCCATCTCCCACAGCTCGGGCACGTTCGCCGCGCCCGGACCGACCAGCACCACCCACCGGGGACGGCCGCCGTGCGGCAGATCGTGATGCGTGGGCCGCTCGAAGCTGGGCGACAGGGTCCGGGGCAGGGTGAACCGCCCGCCGGAACCGCGGCCGGCGACACGGAACTGCATCACATCGGGCTCCAGCAGATCGTCACGGACACTGGAGCCGCCCGGGGTCACGCCCTCCATCGTGTTGACCAGCTTCACCGCCCGGCCGCGCAACGCACCGAAGTCCACCAGCACGTCCGCGCGTTCACCGGGGGAGAGGTTGAGCGCCCCCTCCACCGGCAGCGGCCGGTCGACCAGCCCCTGGTCGGTACCGATCACCTGGAAGGCACCGGCCACGGGCGAGCCGTCGGCCAGCAGCATCAGCCGGTAGATCCGGGAGTTGGCCGTATTGACGATCCGGAACCGGTACCAGCGCGGCTGAACGTCGAGATACGGCCACACCACACCGTTGACCAGGGTGTAGGGAGCGGCGTGGGCCCGCATCAGCTTCGTGCCGACCATCTCCACCTTGTGCACCAGACGCCCGGCCGGCGCCCCCGCCCCGTCCAGCGCGAAGTTGCGGTCGCTCAGCACCAGCGGCACCTCGTGCCGGCCCCGCGGCAGGTCCAGGGCACGCTCCTCGGCGTTGCGGCACACGAACAGGCCCGCCAGACCCGCGTACACACTGAACCGGCTCACGTGGTGGGAGTGGTCGTGATACCAGAGGGTCGTCGCGGCCTGGTCGTTGGGATACGCCGACAACTGCACCTCGCCCGGAGCGAGCAGGTTCTCCATCCAGCCGTCGTTGCCGCCACCGGTCAGCATGCCGTGCAGATGCACCGCCGCCCACGGCTCAAGGCCGGCCACACCCGCCACCTCCCGACAGCCCTCCGTGCCGGGATAGTTGGACAGCGGATCCGGCATCGGGCCGCCGGGCCGCCCGAACTCCACGGCGGTGACCGGGATGTTCCCGCTCAGCCCGTTCTCCCACACCACCCGCAGCCGCCGCCCGCGGACCGTCTCGATCGTCGGACCCGGACAGCTGCCCTCGTACGTCCACATCCGCACCGCGGGCAGCTCCGAGTGCACGATGACGTCCGCGGTGCGCATGCGCACCGTCAGCTCGTCGTGCCCGCCGCGCTCACGCGGACGCAGCACCCGGGGTACACGCAGCGGATCCTTGAACTTCGTCAGCAGCAGTCCCTCCGCCGGCGGCTCGGCGGCGCCGGCCGAGGCCGCCGGGCCGGGCGAGGCGAAGACGGACGACGACGACACGAACGCACCCAGCCCGGCGACGGCACCACCGCGCAGCAGGGCGCGCCGGCCGACCGAGTGCGGGTCCGGTATTTCGGCAGACGCGGTCTCCATTTGCCGGATCGTAGGCAATGACCCCTCCAGAACCGCTCGAGGTCCGCTGCACCCCTCCCGGGCCGCGCCCGGCTACACCACGGCCATCTCGCCGTCCCGCCGCACCAGCGTCGCGTAATGACCGCCCAGGGCGAGCAGTTCGTCATGGGTGCCGCGCTCGGCGACCCGCCCCCCGTCCAGGACCAGGATCTCGTCGGCGTTGCGGACGGTCGACAGCCGGTGCGCGACCGTGATGGTCGTACGGCCGGCGCTCGCCGCGTCGACGGCCTGCTGTACGGCCCGCTCGGTCTGCGTGTCCAGCGCACTGGTCGCCTCGTCCAGCACCAGCACCGGCGGATCGCGCAGGATCGCCCGGGCGATGGCCAGCCGCTGCTTCTCCCCGCCGGAAAACCGGTATCCGCGCTCGCCCACCACCGTGTCGTAGCCGTCGGGCAGCGACATCAGGTAGTCGTGGATGTGCGCCACCCGCGCCGCGGCGACCAGCTCCTCCTGGCTCGCGTCGGGCTTGGCGAACCTGAGATTGTCGGCGACCGAGGCGTGGAAGAGGTACGTCTCCTGGGAGACGACACCGACGGCGGCGGCGAGCGTGTCGAACGACAGGTCACGCACGTCGACACCGTCGATCGTCACGGTGCCCGACGTCGCGTCGTACAGCCGCGGTATGAGGTAGCTCAGGGTCGTCTTGCCCGAGCCGGTCTCCCCGACGACGGCGAGACTGCGCCCCGCGGCCACCGTCACATCGACACCCTCCAGCGTCGCCCGCTCGGCACCGGCATAGCGGAAACCGACCCCGCGCAGCCGCACCTCGCCCCGCAGACTCGCCGGCACCACCGGCCGCTCCGGCTCGGCGACGTCCACGGGCAGGTCGAGGTACTCGAAGATACGGCCGAACAACTCCAGGGAACTCTGGATGTCCAGACCGATCGTCAGCAGCCGCTGCGCCGGCCGGAACAGGATCTGCTGGAGCGTGGCGAAGGCGACCAGCGCACCGATCGAGATGGACATGTGGCCGCCGCTGCCGGTCAGCCCCGCCACCCAGTAGATCACCGCCGGCATGGCCGCCATCACGATCCAGATCGTGGACTGATACCACAGGCCCGCCGTGCTGGCCCGCACCTCGATGTCGGTCAGCTTGCGCGACTGCCCCGCGAAGGCGTCGCTCAGCGAACGCGAACGCCCCATGGTGTGACCGAGCATGATCCCACTGACCGACAGCGACTCCTGGACGTTCGACGACAGGTCCGCGAACTGACGCTGCCGCGCACGGGTGAGAACCCGCAACTCGTCCCCGACATGACGGCTCACCCACACGAAACCCGGCAGCACGAACAGCGAGGCGAGCGTGAGCCGCCAGTCGAGCAGCGCCATCGCGGTGACCGTCGTGATCACCGTGGTCACGTCCGACACCAGCGCCGTCGCGGTCGTCGTCACCGTCACCTGCATCCCGCCGATGTCGTTGGCGATCCGCGACTGCACCTCACCGGTACGGGTCCGGGTGAAGAAAGCCAGCGACATGCGCTGGAGATGGGAGTAGACGGCGGTACGCAGATCGTGCATGACGAGCTGGCCCACCTTCGCGGACAGAAAGGTCTGCCACACGTTGAACGAGCTGTTCGCGACCGCGACGACGACCATGCCCAGCGCGAGCACGGACAGCAGCCCGGTCCTGCCCTGCGGCAGCGCCACATCGATGATCTCGCGGATCAGGAACGGGTTGACGAGAGAGACCAGCGACGAAGCCGCCACCAGAAAGCCGACGAACAGCAGGCTCCTGCGGTAGGGACGGAACAGCTTGAGTATGCGCCGCTTTGGCACAGGAACATGAGCAGCGGCCGGCCCGGTGCGCCTCACCTGGGTCTCCTTATTCGTCGGCTTGTCGTCGGGCGGGAACGTTCACAGGCCGCGCACGGGCAGCGGCCACCTCTCACAGGTCCTTGACCGGCGCCGTCCACCGCACGAACTCCTCCTGCGACAGCGGCGGCAGACACGGCTGCTCGACGGGCGGCACCGCGTACCCGGACCACGGATGGGGCGGCAACGCCCCGAACCATCCGAACCCCATCCACATGACGCCCTCGCCGAAACTCCGGCCGAGGGCCCTCACAGCGGATGCGCCCCGTGCCCGCATGACGGTCTCCGTTTCGCCGGCCAACCCGTTCACCGTCACCCTCATCGACGCCCCTTGAGAACGGGCGGGCGATCCGTCGAGTGCGGCTGGAGTGACCGGGCCCGGGGCAGGGGCCGGGGCGCACCGCCGTCAGGACATGACCAGCAGACCGCGGCTGCGCAGCACCCACCGCTCCAGCGGGCTGAAGATCAGCAGGTCGATGGCGATGCCGACGGTCAGGATGAGCAGGATGGCCTCGAAGACCATGGCCATGTCGCTGGCGTTGCGGCCGTTCTCCAGCAACTGCCCCAGGCCGATGCCGAGGTCGGGGAAGGAGGCGATGATCTCGGC
>NZ_JBHXNW010000143.1:0-9767 GCF_042717365.1 Streptomyces sp. NPDC058534 | reverse complement strand
ACGCCAGATGCAACGCCACCAACGACGACGAACACGCCGTATCGACGGTCACCGCAGGACCCTCAAGACCCAACGTGTACGCCACCCGGCCGGAGATCAGACTGGCTGCCGTGCCGGTCGACCGGTATCCGTCCGTACCGGCTTCCTCGATGTCGCCGCCGTACTCCTGCGTCATGTGGCCCACGAACACCCCGGTCGCGCTGCCGGCCAGGGTCTGCGGGTCGACGCCCGCGTTCTCCAGCGCCTCCCAGGCGACCTCGAGCACCAGCCGCTGCTGCGGATCCATCGCGAGCGCCTCACCCGGGCTGATCCCGAAGAACCCGGCGTCGAATCCCGCGATGTCGCTGAGAAACCCGCCCTCGCGGACATACGTCGTACCCGCGCGATCCGGATCAGGATCGTAGAGCCTGTCCAGGTCCCACCCCCGGCCGGTGGGAAACGCGCAGATCACATCACGACCACCGACCGAGACCTCCCACAGGTCCGCCGCCGAAGCGACACCACCGGGGAACCGACAGCCGATACCCACGATCGCGACCGGATCGTCGCCGCTGGGCCCGTTCCGGCGCAGTCGCTCGACTTCCTTGAGCGCCTCACGCAGTGCCTTCACCAGCCTGGCTTCGGTGTCCTTGCTCATGGTGCGTCACTCCGTCCGGAGTCCTGCGGGTGGTCGTCGATCGGTACCGGTACCCACGCGCCGCCCATGGCGACGAGGGCCTGCCAGAGCACGGTGGTCAGGGCCCAGTGCCACCGGGGCGGCATGGGCTGCGCCCGGGGGGCCGTGTCGGTCGTCCGTGGCACCGGGATCTGCACGATGCGAATCCGGTCGGTCATTGCCGGCCGTCCTCGCCCAACGCCACCGCGATCAGGTCTTCGACATCCATCGTGTCGATCAACTCCTTCTGGCCCGGCCGCACGTCGGGCAGCGGCGTGACGAGGGTTCGGTGTAGGTGGTCGGTGAGCGCGGCGGGCGTCGGATAGTCGAACACCGCCGTGGCAGGCAGCGGCGCATCGGTCAACGGTGCGAGGGCGTTGCGCAGTTCGATCGCGGTGAGCGAGTCGACGCCCAGGTCACGGAAGGTGCGGTCCGTGTCGAGCGGCGGCCCTTCGGGACTGTGGCCGAGCAGCGTCACCAGCTTGTCGCTCAACAGGTCAAGCACGCGTTGCCGCTGCTCGTCCGGGTCGAGACCGGCCAGTTCCCGCCGCAGCCGCAGCCCGTCGTCCCGGCGGCTCGGCCGGACAGCCGCGCGCAGGGTCACCGCGGCCACCTGCGCGCGCGGCGCGGTCAGGGCGGCGTCGAACATCGCCAGGCCGTCGGTCTCGGAGATCGCCGAGAGCCCTCGGTCGCGCAGGCGCGCCAGATCCGCGTCGCGTAGGTGCTCGGTCATGCCGCGCCGGCCCGCCCACAGGCCCCAGGCGATGGACACCGCGGGCAGGCCGTTGGCCCGACGGTGCGCGGCCAGCCCGTCCAGGAAGGTGTTCGCCGCGGCGTAGTTGGCCTGCCCCGCCGAACCGAGCGTGCCGGCCACGGAGGAGAAGAGCACGAATGCGGTCAGGTCGAGGTGGCGCGTCGCCTCGTGCAGATTCCACGCGGCGTCCGCCTTGGCCGCGAGCACCGCGGACAGGCGCCGCGGCGTCAGTGACTCCAGCACTCCGTCGTCGAGTACGCCGGCCGCGTGCACCACCGCGGTCAGGCCGGGCGTCACCAGGCCGGCCACCGCGGCCGGGTCGGCGACATCGCAGGCCACGATCTCGACGGACGCGCCCAGTTCGGTCAGCTCCGCCCGCAGAGCGGGTGCTTCGGGTGCGGCGGGGCCGCGTCTGCCCGCCAGCACCAGCCGCCGCACCCCGTGCGCGACCACGAGATGCCGGGCGAACAGTGCGCCGAGACCGCCGGTGCCGCCGGTGATCAGTACTGTGCTCTCGGGACCGAACGGGGGCGCTCCCTTCGGGGGTTCCGGCAGCAGGGCCAGCTGGGCCGCGTGCGCCACTCCCGACCGGATCACCAGTTGTGACTGTCCCCTTGCCAGGACGGCGGGCAGGTCGAGTTCGCCGTCGGTGTCCACCAGGACGAACCGGCCGGGTTGTTCGACCTGCGCGGAGCGCACCAGGCCCCACACCGCCGCGCCGGCCAGGTCCGGCACGTCCTCGCCCGGCAGCCCGACCGCGCCGTGGGTCACGATCACCAGCCGCTGTGTCGTCGGCGCGGTCAGCGCGTCGAGCACCTGCCGCGTCGCCGCGTGCACCGAGGACACCACGTCCTCACCGGCGGAGAACCCGTCGAGCACCGCGACATCGGCGTTCGACGCGGAGACGGTGGCGGGTGTGGGGGGTGTGGGGGGTGTGGGGGGTGTGGGGGGTGTGGATGGATTGGCGGGTGTGGCGGGCAGCGGAGTCCAGGCCAGTTCGTGTACGCGGCGGGTGGCCGCGGACATCGGCCGCAGCCGGACCGACGCTGCGGTCAGCACCGGTCGGCCGGCCCGATCGTGCACCGCGACCGACAGGCCGTCCGGCCCCGCGGGAGACAGCCGTACCCGCAGCCCGTCCGCCCCGGCCCGGTGCAGCACGACGTCCTGCCAAGCGAACGGGACGTCCACGCCGCTGCGGCCGGTGTCCACCAGCCACCCGTGCAACGCCGCGTCCAGCAGGGCAGGGTGCAGGCCGTAGCCGGTCGTGTCGACGTCGGCCGCGACCTCGGCGAGCACGTCGTCGCCGTCGCGCCATGCCGCGCGCAGCCCGCGGAAGGCCGGGCCGTAGTCGAGTCCCTGGTCCGCCAGCCGCTCGTAGGCACCGTCCGGGTCGATCGGCACCGCGTCGGCGGGTGGCCAGATGACCTGCGGCGCAGGGTCCGCCGGGTCCGCCGTGGTCACTGATCCCCTGGCATGCACCACCCAGGGTGCCGCCGGTTCGTCGGTACGGGCGGACACCACCACCTCACCCGTCGGACGGGCGATCACCTGGATGGACAGCCGCTCCTGCTCGGGCAGCACCAGCGGAGCCTGGATCACCAGTTCGCGCACCGTGTCCGCCCCGATCTCGGCGCCTGCGCGCAGCGCCAGTTCGGCGAAGAAGGTGCCGGGTGCGAGGACCGAGCCGGTCACCGTGTGGTCGGCCATCCAGCCGGGCGAGTTCCGGGAGACCGAGCCGGACAGAATCACCGTGCCGTTGTCCGGCAGCTCCATCCGGGCGGTCAGGACGGGGTGGTCCGTCGCGACGAACCCCAGTCCCGTCGGGGCGGTCGGCGGTTCCGGCCGCAGCCAGTGGCGTCGCCGGTCGAACGCGTAGGTGGGCAGCTCCGCGAAGGGGCCGGACGGCTCGCCGAACGCCGCCCGCAGGTCCACGGGCAGGCCCCGCGCGAACAGCTCGGCGAGCGTGGGCAGCAGACTGTCCAGTTCGGGCCGGTCGCCGCGCAGCAGCGGCAACGCGGTCACCTCGGTGGGCACGGTCTGGGCCACCAGGGTGGTCAGCGCCCTGCCCGGCCCGATCTCGACGAAGGTCCTCGCGCCCTGCCGCGCCAAGGCGTTCACGCAGGGCAGGAACCGCACGGTCTGCCTGGCGTGCCGCAGCCAGTAGTCGGCCGACCGCAGGTCCTCGTCGGTGGCCGGTTCGCCGGTGACGTTGGACATGATCGGGATCGTCGGAGGGTGGTAGGTGACCTCCCGGGCCACTGCGGCGAACTCATCGAGCAGACCGTCCAGTTCGGCCGAGTGGAAGGCGTACCGGTTGCGCAGTCTGATCGACCGCCACCCGCGGTCACGGCAGCGTTCGACGACCCGCTCGACCGCGTCCGGGGCCCCGGAGACGACGGTGGTGTCCGGCGTGTTCAGGGCGGCGATCGACACCCCGGGCTCCAGGACGCCCTCGATGTCGTCGGCGCCCGCCAGGATCTGCACCATGCTGCCGGGCGGCAGGGCGCCCATGACACGGCCCCGCGCGGTGATCATCCGGGCGGCGTCGGGCAGCGACAGGACGCCGGCCACGTGCGCCGCGGCCAGTTCGCCGAAGGAGTGGCCGAGCAGGAAGTCCGGTCGCAGGCCGAAGGATTCGACGAGCCGGAACAGCGCGACCTCGGTGGCGAACAGCGCGGGCTGGGTGAACTCGGTCCGGTGCTGGAGGACGGCCGCCTCTGGCGAGCCCTTCTCGGCGAACAGCAGGTCGGCCAGCGGCCGGTCCAGGTGTGCGTCGAGTTCGCTGAGTACCTTGTCGAGTGCGGCGGCGAACACCGGGAACTCGGCGTGCAGGGTCGCGCCCATGGCCGCGTACTGGCCGCCGTGGCCGGGGAAGAGGAACACGACGGGCCCAGTCGTCGGCTCGGTCGGCTCGGCGCGGGTGGCCTCGGCCAGCCGGTCGAGCAGCTCGGCACGGTCCGCGCCGGTGATGACCCTCCGGTGCGGAAGGCGCGACCGCGTCGCGACCAGTGCCGAGGCGACGGCCGCCGGGGCGAGGTCCTTGTTCGTCCGCACATGGGCCAGCAACCGGGCGGCCTGGCCGCGCAGCGCGGGTTCGGTGCGCGCGGACAGCACCCACGGCAGCATCGGCCGGTTCCGTTCAGTGGCGGCCGGTTCCGGCTGCGCGGGGGCCTGTTCGAGGATCACGTGGGCGTTGGTTCCGGAGATGCCGAACGCCGACACCGCCGCCCGGCGGGGCCGCCCGCTGTCCGGCCAGTCGACCGACTCGGTCGCCAGGGCGACGGTCCCGCCCGACCAGTCCACCGCGGACGTCGGCGGGTCGGCGTGCAGCGTCGGCGCCACGACGCCCCGGTCGAGCGCGCCGATCATCTTGATCACGCCGGCCATGCCCGCCGCGGCCTGGGTGTGTCCGAGGTTCGACTTGACCGAGCCGAGCAGCAGGGGCCGGTCGGTGGGCCGGCCCTGGCCGTAGGTCGCCAGAATCGCCTCCGCCTCGATGGGATCGCCCAGCACGGTGCCGGTCCCGTGCGCTTCCAGCACGTCCACGTCCGCGGTGGTCAGGCCGGCGCCGGCGAGGGCTGCGCGGATCACCCGTTGCTGGGACGGGCCGTTCGGCGCGGTCAGCCCGTTCGACGCGCCGTCCTGGTTCACCGCGCTGCCGCGCACCACCGCGAGCACCCGGTGCCCGAGCTCCCGGGCCCGGGACAGGCGCTCCAGCACCAGGACGCCCGCGCCTTCGCTCCAGCCGGTCCCGTCGGCCGCGGCACCGAACGGCTTGCACCGCCCGTCGGCGGCGAGGCCGCCCTGCTTGGCGAAGTCCACGAATACCCGGGGCGTGGCCATCACCGTGGCGGCGCCGGCCAGGGCCAGGTCACACTCGTCGGACCGCAGCGACCGCATCGCCAGGTGCACCGCGACCAGCGACGAGGAGCAGGCCGTGTCCACGGTGAGCGCGGGCCCCTCCAGGCCGAGCGTGTACGCGACCCGGCCGGAGGCGACACTGCCCTGGCTGCCGACCAATCGGTAGCCCTCCACCCCGGCCGCGGCGTCGTCGACGCCCACGCCGTACTCCTGGGTCATGAGTCCGGCGAACACGCCGGTGCGGCTACCGGCCAGCGACTCCGGGGCGATGCCCGCGCGTTCCACCGCTTCCCAGCACACCTCGAGCAGCAGCCGCTGCTGCGGGTCCATCGCGGCCGCCTCGTGCGGGTTGATACCGAAGAACGCGGCGTCGAACGCACCCGCGTCGGCGAGGAAGCCACCCTGCCGCACAGCGGGACCGCTCGTCTGCCAGCCGCGGTCGGTCGGGAAGTCACCGATCACCTCCCGGCCGTTGGCCACGGTGTCCCACAGGTCCGCGGGCGAGTCGATACCGCCGGGGAATCGGCAGCCGGCGCCCACCACGACGATCGGATCCGTGTCGTCCACCACGGCCGTCGGGGGCACGTCCGCGCGTCCCGGCCGTCCGGCGGCCCGGTCCCGCAGATGGTCGGCCAGCGCGGCGGGCGTGGGGTAGTCGAAGACGACGGCCGCGGGCAGCGGCATGCCGGTGGCCGTCTTGAGCCGGTTGCGCAGTTCGACGGCGAGCAGCGAGTCGAAGCCGAGCTCCCGGAAGTTGCGGTCCGGATCGATCGGCTCGCCGACACGCCCCAGCACGACCGCGGTCTCGGCCCGCGTCAGCGCGAGCAGGTCCGCGGGCGCGGGCCCGGCGGCGGTCGGCGCCTGCGGCCGGTTCGGCACCAAGGCCCACAGCACGGAGGGCAGTTCGCCGAGGTCGGCGGAGACCCGCAGCGCCGCGCGGTCGACCGGCATCGCGACCACGTGCGGCCGGTGTTGCGCGATGGCGGCGTCGAACAGGTCAAGTCCGGCGTCGACCCTTAGCTCCACGAGGCCGCGCCGCCTGAGCCGGACGAGGTCCGCGTCGCGCAGCTGCCCGGCCATGCCGGTGGTGTGGTCCCACAGCCCCCAGCCGATGGACAGCGTGGGCAGCCCGCGGCCGTGCCGGTGGGCCGCCAGCGCGTCGAGAAAGGCGTTGGCTGCCGCGTAGTTGGCCTGCCCCGCCCCACCGCACACGCCGAGCACCGAGGAGAACAGTACGAGCTTGGCGCCGGTCCGTGCGGTGGCCTCGTGCAGGTACCACGCGGCGTCGGCCTTGGGCGACAGCACGGTTTCCATCCGGTCCGGGGTCAGCGAGTCGAGTACGCCGTCGTCGAGCACACCGGCCGTGTGGATCACCGTGGTCAGTTCCGGCGTCACCAGGGAGTCGAGCGCGGCGCGGTCGGTGACGTCGCACGACACCACCTGCGCCGTCGCCCCCAACTCGGCCAGCTCCGAGACGAGTTGCCCGGCGCCGGGCGCGTCCGGACCCTGCCGTGAGGCGAGCACAAGGCGCCGCACACCGTGCCGGGTCACCAGATGGCGGGCCAGTGCCGAGCCGAGTCCACCGGTGCCGCCGGTGATCAGGGTCGGCCCGGTCGGGTCGAACCCGCCCGCAGTCGCGGCCGGTACCGCAGTCGCGGCCGGTACCGGAGTCAGCCGGGCCGCGTGCGGCACGCCGGAGCGGATCATCACCTGCGGTTCGCCGCTCGCCACGACGGTGGCCACGTCGATGCCCGCGTTGATGTCTGCATCCCTGCTTGCATCAATGCTTGCGCCAATGTGTGTGTCGGTGTCCACCAGGGCGAACCGGCCGGGCGCCTCGACCTGTGCCGCGCGCACCAGACCCCACACCGCGGCGGCGACCGGATCTGGCAGGCCCTCACCGGCCGGGCCCACCGCGCCACGGGTGACGACCAACAGGACGCTGTCCGCCGACCGTTCGTCGGCGAGCCAGTCCTGGAGTACCCCGAGCATCCGGTGGGTGGCGGCGTGTGTCCGGGCGACCAAGTCCGGTCCGGCGTCGGCCGGTCCGGCGCCCGGGCCGAATCCGCCGTCGAGCACCACGACGCCCGGGAACGGTGCCGTCCGGTCCAGATCGTTCCAGGCCACGACCGACACCAGGGGCGCGCTCGGCAGGGCCAGCGGCGGCCAGGCGAGTTCCAGCAGGCGGTGGGCGGTGGACCGGCCGGCCCGGGAGATCGCGGACTGCTGCTCGGGCGACAGGCGCCGCAGCACGATCGACCCGACGGTGCACACCGGCCGGCCGGACTCGTCGTACGCCGCGAGGGCCATCTCGTCCCGCCCGCCCGGCGTGATCACCACCCGCAGGGCAGTGGCGCCGGTCGCGAACAGCCGGACGTCGGCCCAGGAGAACGGCAGCGCCACGCCACGCTCGGCGCCGGCGAACAGAGCCGTGTGCAACGCCGCGTCGAGCAGCGCCGGTTGCAGGCCGAACCCGGCCGGATCCACCTCGTCGGGCAGCGCGACCTCGGCGAACACCTCGTCGCCCCGGCGCCACATCGCACGCAGACCACGGAACGCCGGTCCGTAACCGTAGCCACGCTCGGCCAGCCGCGGGTAGGCGTCGGTCAGGTCGACCGCGGTCGCCTCGGAAGGCGGCCACGTGGCCAGGTGCGGCGCGGCCGCCTCCGCGGCGGCCAGCTCGCCGCGCGCGTGCGTCACCCACTCTCCGTCGGTCCCGGAGTGGTCGGTACGGGAATGGATCGTCACCTCGCCGTCGTCCACGACCACCCGGACGTCCACGCCGCCTTGCTCCGGCAGGACGAGCGGGGTCTGGATCACCAGTTCCCGCAGGGACTCGCGGCCGACCTCGGCGCCCGCGCGCAGGGCCAGTTCCACGAAGGCCGTGGCCGGCAGCAGCGTCGCGCCCGCGGCCGTGTGATCTGCCAGCCAGCCGTGCGTGGCGAGCGACAGCCGTCCGGTCAACAGCGCCGTGTCCGTGTCCGGCAGTTCAGCCACGGCGCCGACCATCGGATGGTTCGCGACGGTCAGGCCGAGCCCGGTCACATCCGTGTGCAGCTTCGGCTCCAGCCAGTACCGCTTGCGGTCGAACGCGTAGGTGGGCAGCGGCACTCGACGGGCATCGCCGAACACCGAGTCCCACGCCACGTCGCCGCCGCGCACGTACCGCTGCGCGGCGGAGGTCAGGAACCGGGCCGGGCCGCCCTGGCCGCGGCGCAGTGAGCCGGTCACGGTGACCGTGCGGCCGTCCCGCTCCGCGATCTGTTCGATGTGGATGCCCAGTGCCGTGTGCGGGGCGCACTCCACGAAGTGCGTGAACCCGTCGGCGAGCAGGGCCTCGACGGACCGCTGGAAGGCCACCGGCCTGCGGCAGTTCTGGTACCAGTAGGCGGGGTTGAGGTCCTGGCCCGCGACGGCCGCCCCGGTCACCGTCGAGTAGATCGGCACCGAGGCACCCGAGGGGCGGACGAACGAGGCCAGGTCGGCGAAAGGTTCTTCCAGTGGATCGACGAGCGGGGAGTGCGAGGCCCGCGGCGCCACGATCCTGGCCCGCAGCCCGGTCGCGCGCAGTTCTTCGGTGAACTCGGCCAGCGTGTCCGCCGGCCCGGCCACCGTCGTCCCGTTCGGACCGCTGACGCCCGCGATCGTCAGGCCGGGAAGCAACCGCGCCGCCACGACGCTCTCCGGCGCGGCGACCGAGACGATCGCGCCGGAGAGCCGCTCGGCCATCAGTCTCGACCGGGCCACGATGAGTCGGCACGCGTCGTCGAGCGAGATCGCGCCGGCGACGCAGGCGGCCGCGATCTCCCCCTGTGAGGTGCCCACGACGGCGTCGGGCCGCACTCCGAGGGAACGCCACTGTTCGGCCAACGACACCAGCACCGCGAACAGCGTGGGATGCACGATGTCGACGCGCGCCAGCCAGGAGTCGTCGGCGGTCTCCCGGACCGTGTTCAGCAGCGACCAGTCCACCAGCGGGTCGATGAACCGCGCGCAGTCGGCCATCCGGGCGGCGAACACCGGGGCACCGTCGCAGAGTTCGGCGGCCATCCCCAGCCACTCGACGCCCTGGCCGGGGAAGACGAACGCGGTCTTGCCCGGGTTCTCCTCGGCCTGGCCGTAGGTCACGTTCTCGGCGGGCAGGCCGTTGGCCACCGCCGTGAGCCCGGCGGTCAGGTCGGTGGAGTCCGTGCCGACCACCACCGCACGGTGCGCGAACCGCGCGCGCGTGGTCGCCAGCGACCGGCCGATGTCGGCCGCGTCGTACTCGGTGGCAGTGGCGAGCAACCGCTGTGCCTGGCCGCGCAGCGCGTCCGCGCTCTTCGCCGAGAGCACCCACGGCAGGGCGGGCCAGGACGGTTCGCCTGGGGACGCGCCCGCCGGGGTCGTGTCCGCCGGGGCGGGTGCCTGTTCGAGGATGACGTGTGCGTTGGTTCCGGAGATGCCGAACGACGACACCGCGGCCCGGCGCGGTCGCCCGCTGTCCGGCCAGTCCTG
>NZ_JBHXNW010000142.1:8678-10007 GCF_042717365.1 Streptomyces sp. NPDC058534 | reverse complement strand
TTGTAGCTCATCGACGTGATGTCGCCGATCGGGGTGCTTTCCCACTGCGGGAGGATGACCGACCGCAGTCGGCTGCGGTAGGTCTGGACGGACATCTCGGAGACATCCATGATCTCCAGCCATTCGGTGATCCACTCGCCGAACAGCTTGCGACCGTCGCTGGGGTTGATGAAGACCTTGCGCTTGACGTCGGTCTCCTGCGCGCGGCCCCAGTCGAGGGCGTCCTGCTTCGTTTCGAAGCCGCTCTCGGATGCGTACTCCCCGTTGGGGAGTTGGTACCTGACGCGCCAGGTCTTCCCGCGCTTCTCCGCGTATGCCACGCCCTGTGTTTCCCCTCCGGGCGGATGACGGCAGGCACCCCTGACTGCCAGTCATCGGTTCAGGACTACGCCGGTGTGACCGTTCTGAGCGGGCAGTCCTGGCTGCACGCGGCGCAGTCTCCTCCTTGTCGCCGTACCAACTGGCGTGCGATCCGTCGGGTTATGGGGTCGGTGAGGACCTTGGGCGTCATGACGCACACGATCGTTTCCCCCACCAAGCCCGACCAGCCGACGAATCTCGGCCCTTGATCCAGCGTGATGAACTCGTGCTGCATAGGCCCCCTTCCAGCGTGTGGCGTTACGTGTAGTTGACCCTTACATACGCCGCGTGTTGACCGGAAGGAGATATTCAAACTCATTTTCGAACGCTCAGTAACGATCTTGTTACGCAAAAAGGTTGTACCGACTGGGAGTTGACTCCTACTCACCCTCGCCGAGAATGCCGCGCTTCCGTAGCTCGGCCAGCACTCCCTCACTCATCTCCGCCATCTTCCCGGCGGGAGTGTCCGGCAGCGTCGCGATGATCGCGTGCTGCACCGACTGCCGCACACCGTCCGCCACGTCGGCCACCGGAGCGATACGCACCCCCGCGACCTCCTCGCCGGCCTCCTGCAGCTCGGCAGCGACTCCCTCAATCACCGCCATGCAGGCACCGGGCGCCAGGCCGAAGGCGCGCTCGATCTTCGTGTATGTGACGTCATGAACCGGCTCCCCCTTCTCCACCTTCATGTAGGTGGTGTGGGTCAGGTCCGCGGCATCGGCGGCTTGCTTCTTATGCCAGCCGCTCTTCGTACGCCACTGGGCGATGAGCCTGCCGAGGCGGCGCCGGCCCTCCTGGTCGGTGGTAGTCATGCGCCCATCGTTCCAGGTACTGCCAGGAACCGCTAGGAACACATATAGGCCAACAGCAACTCCTAGCGGATACTCACAGGATCTTCGCAGTTCACCTGCCACACATTCCTAGTAACTGCTAGTTCATGCGGGGTATCGCTAGCAGTTTCTATTATAC
>NZ_JBHXNW010000142.1:3543-8582 GCF_042717365.1 Streptomyces sp. NPDC058534 | reverse complement strand
ACTCCTAGCGGATACTCACAGGATCTTCGCAGTTCACCTGCCACACATTCCTAGTAACTGCTAGTTCATGCGGGGTATCGCTAGCAGTTTCTATTAGAAGCTGCTAGCTTCTACACATGACGGCACCCCGAGCTACCTACGAGGTGGACGGGGCGGCGATCCGCAAGCTCCGCATGGCACGCGGCATACAGATCGCCGACCTCGCCCGCAACGCACGCATCACCCGCAGCTACCTCTCGCGGCTCGAAACGGGCGTGCGACGCCAGATGCGGCCCCCCACCTACTCGGCGCTCCGGAACGCCCTCGGCATCCCCGCCGAAGACGAACAGCTCCTCGCCCCGAGCGAGCCCAACACCGAATGAGGTGAACCAAGTTGTCCACCAATGCCCTCACGACCGTGGAGGACTTCACCGACGTCAAGGAGACGTCCCGACGTCTCGGCATCGGCGAGCGCCGACTCCGCGACGGCGTCAACCACGGCAGCTTCCCCGCCCACCGCATGGGACGCCGGCTGATGTTCAGCGCCCAGGACCGCGCCCAGATCGCCGAGATGCACCGCATCCCCGCGCGGCGCGGTGCGGGCCGGCGCGTACGCGCCGCCTGATCCACCCCTGAACGCGCCGAAGGGCCGCTCCGACTGCCAGGCCCGAGCGACCCCCACGACCGGCGCCCCTCGCAACCATCGAAAGGAGGAGCCACCGTGGCTCCGATCATCGCAGAACAGAAGCAGAAGGCCATCGACGCGCTCCGCGCTCTGGCCGACTTCCTGGAGTCCAACCCGGCCCTGCCGGCGCCCAGCTCGCAGCAGCTGCTGGTGCCGCTGCACACGAACCCGGCGGTGGAGGAGTTCGCCTCCGAGCACGGGCTGCCCGTGGCGTACAACGACGAGGGCAACGCCAGCGTCACCGTGGAGTTCGGAACGCTGCGTTACCACGTGTACGGCTACGTCAACTTCGCCGAGCACTGCGAGCGCGACGCCGAGCGCCAGGCGCGCACGTGGGCCGAGCGGCAGGGGCTGGAGCTGCGCCCCGCCGAGGTGTCCGCATGAGCGACTCGATCCTCGTCCGCGTCACGCTGGACGCCTACGACGTCGCCCGTCCCTTGCAGAAGCAGACGCAGGTGTACGTGCAGATCCCCGAGGTGGCCCGGGTCTCGTGGCTGCTGGACGTCGACCTGTTCCAGGGGCTGAAGCTCTGCCCCTGGCCCGGCGTGGTGGACGCCGCGCTCGCGGACTACGACGCCGGGCAGGTCATTACCGACACGGACTCGGCGAACGCTCGTGAGGCCGTGCGGGCGTGGTTGCGTGACGACGCCAACCGTGACGAGATGCAGGCCGCGTGGGAGCAGGACCATGCGCGGCGGCACCCGGTGGCGCGGAAGCTGCTAGACCGCGTGGCCGAGTTGGAGGCCCGGCTCGCCGAGTTCGAGCGGCCGACCGACGAGGACCCCATCGCCTACACGCTCGCGGAGCAGGGCGACGGCAGCACCTACCCGCTCGCGCTGCCGTGGGCCGCGCTCATGGACCGCGGAGACCTCGCCGAGTTCCTCCTCGACTTGGGGCACGCGACGTGCGACCGCGTCGACGCGTTGGAGGCCCTGGCTGAGGTCGAGTCGACGTGCGGGACGTGGCGGCTGATCGCCGAGGCGCAGCACGCGCACAACACCGCGCCCGGCCCGCAGGCCGAGGCGGACGGCATCACCCGCAAGCTCGTTCCCGTCCAGGTGCTGCGCGCTGAGGCGGACGACGCCCAGGAGAGCGTCCACGGCAAGGTGCAGGCCGTCCTCCTCGCCCACTACGGCGAGTCGCCCCGCCCGGATCTGATCGTGGGGACGCTCCTCGCGAACCTCCGGGCGGAGATGCTGGCGGAGCCGCACACGGTGTACCGCCCCGAGCACGACTCGATCGTGATGGGCCTGTACACCACGGCCGCCGCCGCCCGCGCGCACTGCCAGGGGGAAGAGCGCCGCACCTGGGCCGCGTTCGAGAAGCCCGCCTTCGACTGGATCGAGGACGAGGAAGACGGCTTCGCCGAGATGACCGTGACGGTCAACGGCGAGGAGATCGAGACCGGCTACGTCGTGACCGCCCTGGAGATCGCCTCCGAGTACGACGCGGAGGCCGACGAGTGAGCGGCACGACCGCGATCGCGATCAGCGTCGCCGCCTTCGTGCCCGGCGCCCTCGTGATCCTCGCCCTCGACCACAACGTCCGCTGGCCCCTGACCGCCATCCGCACGGCCGTACAGCGCACCCAGCACCACCTCACCACCAGGAAGGACGGCGTCACCCGATGACGACCGCCGTGCGTGCCGAGGCCCCCGAGGCCTCGGCCGCCGGGCCCCTCCAGATCACGGAGCCCGGCATCTACGACCTCTCCATCGACGACTACCACGGCGACCCCGTGCCCGGTGGGTCGCTGTCCTCCACGGGCGCCCGCAAGCTCCTCGCCCCGTCCTGCCCCGCCCTCTACCGGCACGAGCAGGACGCCCCGAAGGAGTCGAAGAAGACGTTCGAGCTGGGCCATGCCGCCCACCGCCGTCTCCTCGGCGAGGGCCCCGAACTGGTGCTGGTCGACGCGGCCCGCTGGGACACGAAGGTCATCAAGGCCCGCCTCGCCGAGATCCGCGCCGCCGGGAACGTCCCCCTGAAGCGGCCCGAGATCGAGCAGATCGAGGACATGGCGAAGGCCCTCGGCGAGCACCCCGTCGCAGGCCGGCTGTTCCAGCCCGGTCGGGGCAAGGCCGAACAGTCCCTGTTCTGGCGCGACGCCCGCACGAAGGTGTGGTGCCGTGCCCGACCGGACTGGACGCCCAACCGCGGCCCCGGCCAGCGCCTGATCCTCGTCGACTACAAGACGACCACCGACGCGTCGCCCGAGGGCGTGCAGAAGGCCGTCGCCGCGTACGGCTACCACCAGCAGGCCGCCTGGTACCTCGCCGGCGCGAAGGCCCTCGGTCTCCACGGCGACGGCGACGAGCCCGGCTTCGTGTTCGTGTTCCAGGAGAAGACCGCCCCGTACCTCGTCAGCGTCGTGGAGCTGGACTTCCCCGCCCTGACCTTGGGCGCCGCCCGCAACGAGCGGGCCCTCCAGATCTTCCGGGAGTGCCTGAAGACGGGCCGCTGGCCCGGCTACAGCGACCGCATCCAGTACCTGCCGCTGCCCGCCTGGGCGGAGAAGCGCGACCACGAGGAGTACCTGACGTGAACTACCCCGTAGAGCCGATGACCCCGGCCCCGGCCCCCTCGTTCGTCGGGCAGGGAACCGCAGTTGAGCAGTCCCGTGCCGTCGCCGAGGTCCAGGCCGCCGTGATCGTGGCCCGTCAGTTCCCCCGCGACGAGGCCAACGCCCTGCGCAAGGTTCGTTCCTCCTTCGCCCAGGTGGACCTCGCCAACAAGTCGTTCTTCCGGTTCCGCCGCGGCTCGGGCAATGTCAACGGCGAGACCATCCAGTTCGCCAAGGAGCTGGCCCGCTGCTGGGGGAACGTCCACCACGGCCTGGCCGAGCTGCGCCGCGATGACGTCGCGGGCGAGTCGGAGATGCAGGCCTGGGCGTGGGACCTGGAGACCAACGAGCGCGCCTCCACGACTTTCATCGTCCCGCACACCCGCTGGGCGAACTCGTCGGCGACGCGCCTGGACGACCCGCGCGACGTGTACGAGAACAACGCGAACAACGGTGCCCGCCGACTCCGCGAAATGATCTTCACTGTGCTGCCCTCGTGGTTCCGCGAGGAAGCGAAGAACGTCGCCAGCCACACCCTCCAAAACGGCGCTGGAGACGTCCCGCTGTCCAAGCGGGTCGCGGACTGCCTCAGCGCCTTCGAAGGCATCGGCGTCACCGCCGACCAGATCGAGTCCAAGCTTGGCCGTCCCAGCGGCAAGTGGACCGGCGTCGACCTCGGCCAGCTCCAGGTCATCTTCCAGTCCATCCAGCGCGGCGAAGTCACCCGCGACGAGGAGTTCCCGCCGAAGCGCGTCGACGAGGCCGAGCTGTACGGCCAGCCCGAGGCCTCGGCCGACGAGCCCGCCGCCGACTCCCCGGAGTGGCCGGCGGCCCGGCAGCCGGGAACGGGGGCCGAAGCATGAGCCCTCTGCGTTCCCTCCGCCGGATCATGGAGCCGGGCACCGGCCGTCACCGCCTCACCGTGCCCGAGCGGATCACCGTGCCCCTGAACGACCTCCTCGGCCCGCCCTGGCCCGCCCCGAGCCGCCCGTACGGCGCGGCCGTCACCCAGTGCTGGGACGACTGCCCGCGCTGCGGTACGGCAACGGCCGGCGTGCTCACCAAGGACGGCCGGACCTGCGGCGAGTGCCTGAAGACCTCGCCCGCTCAGGCGGTCACGCGATGAGCGGCACCCGCGCCCCCGAGACCCTGCCCAACTCGCTCGCCTGGGCGCAGCGGGCCGCCTGCAAGGGCATGGACCTGGAGTCGTTCTTCTCCGAGGCCGAATGGAACGTCGCCGACGCGAAGCGCATTTGCGGCCCCTGCCCGGTCCGCGAGCAGTGCCTCACCGAGGGCATGCACGCCGAGCACGCCGGTTCCCGGTACGGCATCTACGGCGGCCTCACCCCCCAGGAGCGCACCGAGCTGGCCGGAGAGCGGCCGAAGACCGGTCGGCCGGCGGGCAAGCGCAGTCCTCGCGCGCACCTGTCCCCGTGCGGGACCGACGCCGCGTACCGGCGCCACCACCGCTGGGACGAGGAGCCGTGCAAGGCCTGCCGTGCCGCCAACGCCGAACGCCTGCGCAAGCAGGCACAGAGGCGTCAGCCGGTCAAGTGCGGCACCCGGCCCGGCTACCAGAAGCACCTCCGCGACAAGACGGAGATCTGTGAGCCCTGCCGCATCGCCAACACCCAGGCCGATCGCCGCCTGCGCACCACCGGCAGCACCAAGGCGCCGACGTGACCAGCCAGGAGGGGAGGGGGGGGCCCCCCCCCCCCCCCCCCCCCCCGGCGGGGCCCCCCCCCCCCGGGCGAACACCACCACCCCCCCCACCACAACGCCGGGGGGGAAAACACCAGACCCCCAACACAAAAAG
>NZ_JBHXNW010000142.1:0-3534 GCF_042717365.1 Streptomyces sp. NPDC058534 | reverse complement strand
GGAGCGGCGGCACCCGGCCGCCGCTCCTCGACTGGCGGGACTCCTCCCACTGGGACTACGAGCACGCCCGCCCCTGCCGCTACTGCGGGCTCGACACCCATCTCCGCGACTCGAAGAAGTCCCCGGCGCACAAGGTCTGCGCCGAGGCCGCCATCGCGCAGCAGGCCGCTGAAGCGGCCGACGCCTACCAGATCGGATCACCCTGATGGCCACCGTAATCCGCCCCACCGGGCCCCTCAACAAGACCCGGCTCGCCGAGGCCGTCGCGCTCCAGCTCGGCGTGTCCATCGAGGACGGCCTCCACGCCGTCGACACGGTCCTCAACACGATCGTCCGCACCGTCGCCAGCGGTCACAGCGTCACCGTCACCAACTTCGGCAGCTGGAACCCGAAGCACATCCCTGCGCGCAACGCCCGCAACCCGCAGACCGGCGGCCAGATCTTCGTGCCCGCCCACACCCGGCTCGCCTTCCGGGTCTCCGACCGCCTGGCCGACATCGTGCGCCACCAGGACCCGTCCGCCGCCGACATCACCAAGCTCCCGAAGGGCGCCCTCCAGTGACCATCCCCACCCCGGGCGCCGTCGTCACCGGCGCCGACCGCGAGGACCTCGCCGCGAAGGCGAAGGAGCTGTACCTGACGGGCTGCACGATCCAGTCCACCGCCGACCGCATCGGCCGCTCGTACGGGGCCACGCGGACGCTGCTCCTGGAGGCCGGCGTGAAGCTCCGCCCCCGCGGCGGCATGCGCGGCCGGTACGGATCGGCCGCCCGCCGATGAGCTGCCCGAACTGCACCGCCCCGGTCCCGCCGAACGCCGGTTTCTGCAAGAGGTGCGGCGTCCCCATCGGCCACTGACCGCCGGATCTTGCCGTATCGGTTCCGCAACATCACGGAGAGAAGAGCACGTTGAGCAACGAGGAGCAGGACAGCCGCAGCAGCGGAGGCGTACCCGTCGCCTTCGGTAACGCGCTGTCGTGGAAGTGGACACGCCAGATGTCCACCTACCTGCGGCGCTCCGGCCTGCCCCTGCTCCTGTGCCAGCTGCGGAACTTCGCCGCCGCCTCCGGAGAGATCGCCTTCTCCGGCGACCGCAAGCCCATCCGCATCACCGACATCGCCGCGGCGTCCTGCTGCCGGGAGAAGGACGCCCGCCGCTACCTGGAGGCCGCCAAGCGTGCCGGCGTCGTCCGTGTCCTCGGTGAGCAGAAGCGCGGCAAGGCCACCCGGTACGCGATCGTGCCGCACCCGTTCCCGGACTGGCAGGCCGCCGAGGACTACCTGAAGTCGACGGCCCGGGACAACAGCAAGCGGCCTCCGAAGTGGACGCAGGACCAGGAGACCCCCGCCGAAAGTTCGGGCCACTCCGGCCCGAACCAGAACGGGCCACTCCGGCCCGAACTTACCGACGGTACGGATTCCGAAGTTCGGGCCACTCCGGCCCGTATGGGTTCGGGCCACTCCGGCCCGACCGGTTCGGGCCACTCCGGCCCGAACAACCCAGGGGGGTTCCCAGGGATTACCCAAGAACGGGCTGAGGTCGGTTTCCAACCTCAGGTAGTAGGCGGCTCGGAAGAGCAGATCGATCCCCAGAACCACCACCACGACACCGCCGCGACCGACGACCCCGAGACCTGGCGCCGCTGCCGCGTCTGCACCCGGCCGATCCTCCCGGACCCGAAGCGCCCTGGCCGCGCTGTACACGCCCGCTGCGAGCCCCACGTCACCGAAGCCGAACGGAACGCCTCATGACCACACGCACGCCCGCCGACGAACTCCGCACCGCCGCCGCCGCGCTACGCCCGTCCTCCCCGGCCGTCGCCGCCCACACGGTGACCGTCCGCCTCCCCGCCGACGCCGTGACCGCCCTCGCCGACTGGCTGGACCACGCCGCGAACTACTACGACTGCGGCCTCCAGGCCGCCGACGACGTGTTCCACGACGACCCCGCCGGCCGCGACGCCTTCCTCACCACCGGCCCCGGCGCGCCCTCCGCCCACGCCCTGGCAGTCGCCCACGCGATCACCCACGACGCCCCGTGACGACCCCCTACGAGCGCCTCATGGCCGAAGAGATCCCCACCGGCACCTTCGGCCACCCACGCCCCCACACCAGCCCCTGGAGCCCCCAAGAACAAGCCCAACACCGCGCCGAACTCCTCGCCGCCCTCAACAGCTGGCAAGACCCCAGCAAACACGCCACCCGCGACCGCAACCGCCACCGCACCCACCTCCGCCTCATCCAGCCAAACCAGACACCAGACGCCGCCTGACCGCCGCGTCATCCGGTTCCGCCGCCCCACGCGCACAGACAGGACGTGATCATGACCGACTCGATGCCCGACCAGCCCGGCACCGCGCCCGCCCCGCTGCCGCCCGCTCTCGTCTCCGCGATCCTCCGCGACGCGGACAGCCCCCTGTACCCGTCGAAGATCGTCGTGTTCTGCGACGGCTGCGGCACCGAGGTGGCCGGCGAGTTCATGGTGTCGACGGAGCAGACCAGCGCGGAGCGCCTGGAGGTCGCCCGCGCGCACTTCCGCACCCAGGGCTGGCAGTGCGACCGATCCGGCGACTACTGCCCCGCGCACAAGGCCGCGAACGACGCCTGCCCGGGCGTGAGCGAACGCGGCCACGGTCTCACCGGCACCACCGTGCACGTCGGCTGCTGCCCCGCGAGCCGATGACGGCCGCCGCCCTGCGCCGCCTCCTTGACGAGATCGACACCCAGGGCGGCCCCGAAGCAGCCCGCCACAACCGCCTTCACATCCCCGACCCGCAGGAAGGACCCGCACCCATGGCCACCGCACCCGAGCTGCACGCCGGACCGGCCCTCACCATCGCCGTCACCGAGTCGGAACCGCTCCCCGTCGGTCAGCTCCTCAAGTGGGGCGACGAGCACGCCGACCCCGAGGTCCAGGACCAGGCCGCCCGCGCCCGCGTCCTCCTCGGCGGCCTCCGTCACCGGCACGCCGCCGACCGCGAATTGACCGCCATCTCCGACGAGCGCCAGCAGCTGGAGAAGCGCCTCGCCGAGATCCAGGCCCGCGAAGCCGAACTGGCCCCGCCGAAGAAGGCCCGCCGTGCAGCGCCGTCGTACGACGCTCCCGCGGTTCGCGCCTGGGCGAGGAAGGCCGGCGTCGGCTGCCCCGACCGCGGCCGAGTCCCCAAGACCGTCTTGGACGCCTGGCGCGCCTCGCTCCCCCAGGCCACCGAACCGGCCGCGTGACGCAGACGGCCGCCCCTGCGCAGATCAGGGGCGGCCTGGCCCCACCCTTCCACACCCACCCGGAGCCAGACCATGAATCCGAAGCTCTTTCACCTCCAGCGTGACCGCGACATCTCCGGCGTGTCCGGTACCGGCCGCGTCGCGAACGGCGTCCTGTGGCCCGACGGCACCGTGTCCCTGCGCTGGATAGGCGAACGGCCGTCCACCGTCCATTGGGACCGCCTGACCGATGCCGAAGCCGTCCATGGGCACGGTGGTGCTACCCGCATCGTGTGGGCCGACGAGCAGCCGGCCGCTGGCCTGGCGGCGC
>NZ_JBHXNW010000141.1:0-10226 GCF_042717365.1 Streptomyces sp. NPDC058534 | reverse complement strand
CCGCCCCCGCCCCCCGCGGCCGGCCGCCGCCCCACCCACGGCCGGCCGCCCCCGCCCCCGGGGGCCGGCGCGCCGCACATCGGGGTGTGGCTCGCCGTTCGTGGCTCCGCGGTGGGTTGGCTACGGGTGTTCCACCCCGTCCTCCAGGCGCTGGCCCCGCAGCAGGAACCAGGAGGCCGCCGCCGCGGCCAGGAGGACCGCGGCGCCGACGCCGGCCGCGAGGGTCAGGCCGTCGACGAAGGCCTGGCGGGCGGAGTCCAGCAGGGCCCCGGCCGTGTCGGCGCGGAGACCGGCGGCGGCCTCCACCGCGCCGCCCAGTGACTCGTGTGCCGCCGCCGGAGTGCCCGCCGGACCGGTGAAGTCTCGGTAGACGCCGGTCACGATCGAGCCGAGCACCGCGATGCCGAGCGCGGCGCCGAGTTCGTACGCCGTCTCGGAGACCGCGGAGGCGGCGCCCGCCTGCTCCTTGGGCACGCTGGAGAGGATCACGTCGGCGGTGACGGTGAACGAGAACCCGGCGCCGATGCCGACGACCAGCAGGGCCGCGCCGAGCAGCGGGTAGCCGGTGTTCTGCCCGATGACGGTCAGCGCGGCGAGCGCGAGGCCGACGGCGGCGAGACCGCCGGCGACCACGGCACGGACCGAGAAGCGCCGGGCCGCGCGGCCCGCGATCAGACCGGCCACCACCGCGCCGACGGCGGCCGGCAGCTCGGCCAGACCCGCCTCGAAGGGGCGCCTGCCCTGGACCAGTTGCAGGTACTGGGAGAGGAAGAACACCAGCCCCGACAGGCCCAGGATGGTCAGCAGGTCGGCCAGGACCGCCCCGCTGAAGCCCCGGCTGCGGAACAGCCGCATGTCGAGCAGCGGCTTCGGCATCGTCAGCTGACGGCGTACGAAGCCGTAGAGCGCGGCGGCGCCCAGCAGGCCCGCGGCGAGCGTGGCCCACGCGAACCCGTGCGCGGCGGCCTCCTTGACGGCGTACACGACACCGACCATGCCGACCAGGGAGAGGGTGACGCTCAGCAGGTCCCACGGGCCGGGGTTGGGGTTGCGGGACTCGGGCAGCAGCTTGGCGCCGACGACGACCAGGACGGCCATCACGGGCAGGTTGATCAGGAAGACCGAGCCCCACCAGAAGTGCTCCAGCAGGAACCCGCCGACGATCGGGCCGACCGCCGTGCCGGCGGAGGCGGTGGCGCCCCAGATGCCGACGGCGAGGCTGCGTTCGCGCGGGTCGTGGAAGAGGTTGCGGATCAGGGCGAGGGTGGCCGGCATCAGCGTGGCGCCGGCGACGCCGAGCAGGGCCCGGGCGAAAATCATCAGCTCGGGCGTGTGCGCGTAGGCGTTGAGCACGGATATCGCGCCGAACGCCGTGGCGCCCACGAGCAGGATCCGCTTGCGGCCGATGCGGTCGCCGAGGCTGCCCATGGAGACGAGCAGACCGGCGATGACGAAGGAGTAGACGTCGCCGATCCAGAGCAGCTGGGTGCCGGACGGGGCGAGGTCCTCACTGATGTAGGGGGTCGCGAGACCGAGCACGGTCGCGTCGACGGCCACCAGCAGCACGGCCAGCACGAGGACGGACAGCGCGAGCCAGCGGCCGGGGCGCTTCACCGCCTCGGTCGTGTGCGCCGACTGCAGGGTGCGGGTCATGATCCCTCTCTCCGGAGTGCGCCGCCGAGCAGCAGCTCGACGATCATGTGGGGGAAGTCGTTGCGGGCCACGCGGCCCTCGGTCACGGCCCAGGCGCCGGCGCCGATCAGGCCGTAGAGGGCCTCGGTGAGCCAGGCCGGGGTGAGGTCGATGCGGAACTCGCCGCTCTCCTGGCCCCGGCGGAACAGCGCGGCCAGTCGGGCGTCGATGCGGGCCCAGCCCTCGTTCTGCTCCTCGCCCTCGAACAGCTGGTTCTCGGTGTAGAGGAAGGCGATCAGACCGGCGGCGGGCTCGACCTCGCCGACGAGCCGGCGGACCGCGTCGGCGGCCGCTCCGTCGTCGAGGCGGGCCGCCGCCAGGGCGGCCTCGCACTCGGCGATACCGAGCGCCTCCAGCGCCCGGACCAGCGCGTCCCGCCCGGCGAAGTGCCGGTGCAGCGTGGCCCGGCTGATCCCGGCCGCCCGCGCCACCTCGTCCATCGTCGCGGTGGCTTTGCGGGTCAGCAGGGACGCGGCGTCGCGCAGTACCTGGTCTCGATCAACGGCCATGAGACAACGATAACCCATATGAGACACCTTTGTCTCACACTGGGCATGCGTGACTCACCTCTCGGAGGTGGTCACGGCTTCCGGAGGGCTCAGTGCCAGGGCAGCTGCCCGCGGTGCTCCCAGTAGGCGTTCGGTTCCTCGACGAGCGCGCCGAGGCGTGCCACCTGGTCCTCGTCGAAGTCGACGACGGCGGCGTGCAGGTTCGAACCGAGCTGGTTCACGGTCGCGGCCCCGGAGAGGACCACGCCCGCCCAGGGCTGGCGCAGGACCAGCGCGAGGGCGACCGCGTCGCAGCCCAGGGTCGTCTCCTCGGCCACGGCCTTCAGGACCTCGGGCGCCTGCGGATCGGCGAGACGGCCGTTGGCCATGCCCTCCTTGACGATCACGGTGAGCCCTGCCTCGTGCGCCTCGGCCAGCGCGGGCCCGGCGGAGGTCTCCAGCGCGTTGTACGTCGACTGGACGGTGCGGAAGAGGGGTTCGCCGTCCACGGTCACCGCGAGCGCGGCGCGGATCGCCTCGGCCTGGGCGGGGCCGCTGGTGGAGAAGCCGACGGTGACCCCGCGCGCGGCGGCCTCGGCCAGCTTCGCGTGCAGTTCCTTGTCGGTGAGGGCCGGACTGTCGGGGGTCAGCGAATGGATCTGGTAGAGGTCGAGCCGGTCGCCGAGCAGGGCGTCGGTCTCGCCGCGCTGGCGTTCGTACGTCGCCGCGCCGTGGTCCTTGACCTCGTGCCGCTCGGCGTCGGCCGACCAGTCGGCGGTGTAGGTGTAGCCCCATTTGCTGCCGACGATCACGTCGTCGGCCTCCGGGCGTTCCCGGAGCCAGTCGGCCAGGAACTCCTCCGAGCGCCCGTAGGAGCGGGCCGCGTCGAAGTAGCGCACGCCCTGGGCGTAGGCGGCGTCGAGGAGGTCGTGGGTCCGCTCGCGCATCGCGTCGACGGTGCGGTCGGCCGGCAGGTCGTGGTCGCGGCCGAGGTTGATGTAGCCGGGGCGCCCGACGGCGGCGAGACCGAGGCCGATATGGCAGGTCGGGGTCGTTGCTGTGGCCAGTCGGGCGAAGGGCATCGCGGGCTCCGTTCGGTCGGCTCCGGTGAGGCTTGCGACCAACGTAACCCGCGACGGCCTCGGCTTCAGAGCACGGTGCGGGCGGTGGTTCGGCGGGTGCGGGTGCGTCGTGGCTATGCGCGCGGTTCCCCGCGCCCCTGCGGGACGCTCGTCTTGGCGTTCGCCCACGCGTGCTGGCCGGCCACGTCCGCCTTCACCTCGGCGAGCTGGACGGCGACCGCCTCGGGCGCCGTGCCGCCGCGGCCGTTGCGGGAGGCCAGGGCGCCGGGGACGTCGAGCACCGAGCGGACCTCGGGGGTGAGGTGGGCGGAGATCTTCGCGAACTGCTCGTCGGTCAGCTCGTCCAGTTCCTTGCCCTCGGCCTCGGCGGCCTTCACGCACTCGCCGGCCACCTCGTGCGCGACGCGGAACGGGACGCCCTGCCGGACCAGCCACTCGGCGATGTCGGTGGCCAGCGAGAAGCCGGCGGGGGCCAGTTCCTCCATGCGCTCGCGGTGCACGGTGAGGGTGGCCATCATGCCGGTGAAGGCGGGGAGCAGGATCTCCAGCTGGTCGATGGAGTCGAAGACAGGCTCCTTGTCCTCCTGGAGGTCGCGGTTGTACGCGAGCGGGAGGGCCTTGAGGGTGGCCATCAGGCCGGTCAGGTTGCCGATCAGGCGGCCGGACTTGCCCCGGGCCAGCTCGGCGATGTCCGGGTTCTTCTTCTGCGGCATGATCGACGACCCGGTGGAGAAGGCGTCGTGCAGGGTCACGAAGGAGAACTCCTTCGTGTTCCAGATGATGATCTCCTCGGCGATGCGGGAGACGTTCACGCCGATCATCGCGGTGATGAAGGCGAACTCGGCGACGAAGTCGCGGGAGGCGGTGCCGTCGATGGAGTTGCCGGCGCTGCCGTGCTCGAAGCCGAGGTCACGGGCGACGGCCTCCGGGTCCAGGCCGAGACTGCTGCCGGCGAGCGCGCCCGAGCCGTACGGCGACACGGCGGTGCGCGCGTCCCACTGCCGCAGCCGCTCCGCGTCCCGGCCGAGCGCCTGGACGTGTGCGAGGACGTGGTGTGCGAAGAGCACGGGCTGGGCGTGCTGGAGGTGGGTGCGGCCGGGCATGGCGACGTCCGGGTGGGCCTCGGCGAGGCCGACGAGCGCGTCCTGGAGGTCGGCGATCAGACCGCCGACGGTCCGGGCGTGGTCGCGCAGGTACATCCGGAAGAGGGTCGCCACCTGGTCGTTGCGGGACCGGCCGGCGCGCAGCTTGCCGCCGAGGTCGGGGCCGAGCCGCTCCAGCAGGCCGCGCTCCAGGGCGGTGTGCACGTCCTCGTCGGCGATGGTGCCGGTGAAGGAGCCGTCGGCGACGTCGGCCTCGAGCCGGTCGAGGCCGTCGATCATCCGGGTCAGCTCGTCCTCGGTGAGCAGGCCGGCCTTGTGCAGCACGCGCGCGTGGGCACGCGAACCGGCGATGTCGTAGGGCGCGAGCCGCCAGTCGAAGTGCACGGACGCGGACAGCTTCGCCAGGGCCTCGGCGGGACCGTCGGCGAAACGGCCGCCCCAGAGCCGGACGTCACCGCTGTTGCTGCTCACTTGGGTCGCTCCTCACCGTACGGTCACTGTCCTGCATGAGTATGCAGAACTCTGCATGATTCGTCAATCTCGCGAGGTGGCGGTGACGCTCGCGCCC
Source organism: Streptomyces sp. NPDC058534 (assembly GCF_042717365.1). Classification (NCBI taxonomy): domain Bacteria; kingdom Bacillati; phylum Actinomycetota; class Actinomycetes; order Kitasatosporales; family Streptomycetaceae; genus Streptomyces; species Streptomyces sp. NPDC058534. The sequence continues at coordinate 5,293 of NZ_JBHXNW010000141.1, read as the reverse complement.
CTCGCCCCCATAATCGTTAGCCATGGGAAAGACTTATGAGCGCATAGACGGCAGACTCCGCACCTTCATCGAGGCGCAGCCCCTCTTCTTCACCGCCACCGCTCCCCTGGCCGGTGACGGCACGGTGAACCTGTCCCCCAAGGGCCTCACGGGCAGCTTCGCGGTGCTGGACGAACTCACCGTCGCCTATCTCGACTTCGCCGGCTCCACCGCCGAGACCATCGCCCACCTGCGGGAGAACGGGCGGATCACCCTGATGTGGTGCGCGTTCCAGGGCCCGCCGAACATCGTCCGGGTGCACGGCCGCGGCGAGCCCGTCTTCCGCGACGACCCGCGCTTCCCCGGCCTCCTCGGCCACTTTCCCGACATCGACAGCACCGCGCACGGACTGCGCGCGATCATCGTCGTGACCGCAGAACTGGTCCGCGACTCCTGCGGCTACGCCGTCCCCTTCATGGCGTACGACAACGACCGGGACCTGCACGCCAAGCGGTTCGCCCGGGAGGACGACGCGTCGCTCAGCGCGTATTTCACCAAGAAGGACCACGTGGCGACGAGCCTGGACGGCCTTCCCGGGCTGCCGTTGCCGCTGCCCCCCTCTACCGTCTGAGCCATGCGCCCCGGTGTCGTAGCCGTCCTCGTCTCCGCGTCCCTCCTCACGCTCGGTGCCGCGCCGCCCGGCGCGTCCGCCTCTCGGCCGCTGCCCGCCCGGATGGCGGACACCGGCGGCGGCACCCAGCTGATCACCGCGGTCGCACCGGGCACCGGCTCGACGACGGGCACGGTCACCTGGTGGGACCGCAGGGGCGCCGGTGACGGCCGGTGGGTGCGCGCCGGATCCGCGCCCGCCCGATTCGGGGCCGGGGGACTGACCGACGGGGCGACACGCGTGCAGGGCACGAACACCACCCCGACCGGGCTGTACGACCTGCCGTACGCCTTCGGCATCCGGGCGGCGCCGCGCGGCACGGCGTACCGGTACCGCCCGGTGCGCCAGGACTCCTGGTGGTGCCAGGACAACGCCTCGCGCGCCTACAACCGCTGGACCGAACCACGCCCCGCCGACTGCCGCGCCGCCGAGGCCGAGCACCTGGTCACCTACACGGCGCAGTACGCCCACGCCCTGGTCGTGGGCTTCAACTACCACCGCCCCGTGCGCGGCCGCGGCGCGGGCATCTTCCTGCACGTCAACGGACGTGGGGCGACGGCCGGCTGCGTGTCGGTGCCGGCGGAGGCGATGCGACGCATCCTGCGGTGGGCCGAGCCCTCGGAGCGCCCGCACCTCGCGATCGGCACCACCGGCGGGGCGACGGCGATCACGCGCTACTGACCGGCGACAGGAGTGCCGGCCCGGACTGAACGCTCGGGCGGCGCGGCGCGTATCTGTGGGCCAAGGGTCAAGTCCCCACGGAGGAACCGTGACCACCACGCTCGCCGGCGGCCGTGCCGCCCGCCGTCAGACGATGCGGCGCATCCGTCCGCGCCGCTCCCCCGCCGTCCCCCTGCTGCTCGCCGTGTGGGCGGGCGCGGCGGGCGTGTTGTGGCTGTGGTGGCGCAACACGCCCGCCATCTCCGACCAGACCGGCATGATCCTGAACGCGGGCCGGATCACCGGTCTGCTCGCCGGGTACCTGATGGCGCTGGTGGTGCTCCAGATGGCGCGGGTGCCGGCGCTGGAGCGGCGGGTTGGCTCCGACCGGGTCGCCCGCTGGCACGCCATGACCGGCCGCTACACGCTCTGCCTGGTCCTCGCCCATGTCTTCCTGATCATGTGGGGCTACGCCGCGCAGGCCGGCAAGGGCCTCGGTGACATCGTCGGCCAGACGGTCGACTCCGTGAACCAGCTGCCCGACATGGGCAAGGCCGCCATCGGCACCGGACTGCTGTTCGTCATCGGGCTGATGTCGATCGGCCCGGTCCGCCGGCGCATCCCGTACGACGCCTGGTACCACGTGCACCTGCTGACGTACGCGGCCCTGTTCCTGACCTTCTGGCACCAGCTGAGCACCGGCAACGACTTCGCGGTCGAGCCGGTCGCCAAGACCGTCTGGTACGTCCTGTACGGGTCGGTGACGGCGCTCGTCCTCTGGTACCGGGTGCTGACGCCGCTGCGTCTCAACCTGCGGCACCGGATGCGGGTGGAGGCGGTGATCGAGGAGACGCCCGGCATCGTGTCGGTGCTGATCGGCGGGCGCCGGCTGCACCGGATGGGCGCGGAGGCCGGGCAGTTCTTCCGCTGGCGGTTCCTGGCGCCGGGGATGCGGTTCAGCTCCCACCCGTACTCGCTGTCGGCGGCGCCGCGCCCGGACATGCTGCGGATCACCGTGAAGGCGATCGGCGACCACAGCGCCCGGCTGCGCGAGCTGGAGCCGGGCGCCCGGGTCTGGGCCGAGGGTCCGTACGGCGCCCTGACCGCGCAGCGCCGCAGCCGCGGCAAGGTGCTGCTGGTGGCGGGCGGGGTCGGGATCACGCCGATGCGGGCGCTGTTCGAGACGCTGCCCGGCGCGTCGGGTGACATCACGCTGCTCTACCGGGCCAACAGCACGCAGGAGCTGGCGCTGTGGGACGAGCTGGCCGGGATCGCCGAGGAGCGCGGGGCCCGGCTGATGTACGCGGTCAACAGCCCGGACGGGGAGCGCCCGGACATCTCCGCGGAGACCCTGAGCCGCAAGATCCCGGACGTCGAACGCCACGACGTCTTCCTGTGCGGGCCGCCGGGTTTCGCCCAGTCGGTGTACGAGGCACTGCGCGGCGCGGGGGTCCCCGCCCGCCGTATCCATCACGAGTCGTTCGAGATGTGAGCGACGGACATCAGGAGTCCAGGACAGATGAGGAAAAGTCACCCCGTTCGGCGTGCCGTGCTCGCCGGCGCCGCGACCGTGTCCGGGATCGTGCTGCTGCTGTCGCTGAAACCGGCCTCGGACCCGGGCTCCGCCTCGGCGGCGGGCGGCGCCGCCCCGCCGGCGGCCGCGCAGTCGCCGCAGGGCGGCCGGGGCGCCGGGTCCGGCACGGTCACCGGAGACGCGGCCGGCACCCAGTACGGGCCGGTGCAGGTGCGGCTCACGGTGAGCGGCGGGAAGATCACCGGGGCCGAGGCGGTGCAGGCGCCCAAGGGCGGGCAGAGCGACCAGGTCACCGCCGACGCGGTGCCCAAGCTCAACCAGGCCGCCGTCAGCGCGGGCACCGCCGACATCGACGCCGTCTCGGGCGCCACGTACACCAGCGCCGGATACGTGAAGTCCCTCCAGTCGGCGCTGGACAAGGTCGCGGCGGCCTCCGCGGGACAGGACTCGGGCGAGGGAGCGGGCTCGGGCTCGGGCTCGGGCTCGGGGCAGGGCTCCGGCGACGGGGCGGGCGAAGAGCTGGGCGGTGCCGGGCAGGGCACGCAGGTGCTCACCGGTGACGTCGCGCAGACCCAGTACGGGCCCGTCCAGGTGCGCGTCACCATCAGCGGCGGGAGGATCACCGACGCCGAGACCCTTCAGGCGCCCAAGGGCGGACGGAGCGACCAGGTCACCGCCGACGCGGTGCCCAAGCTCGACCAGGCCGCCGTCACCGCGGGCACCGCCGACATCGACGCCGTCTCCGGCGCCACGTACACCAGCGCCGGATACAAGCAGTCCCTGCAATCGGCGCTGGACCGGGCCGGTGGCTGACACCGTGGCCGAGTCCGCACAGGCTCCCGCCGCGGTGCGTCACGTGGAGGAGACGATGGGGACCGTCTTCTCCTTCGACGTCCGCGGCGGGGAACCCACGGCCGTACGGGCGGCGTTGGACGAGGCCGTCGCCGGGCTGCGCCGGGCCGACGAGGTGTTCAGCACCTACCGCGACGACAGCCAGGTCTCCCGGCTGGCGCACGACGAGGTGACCGTCGACGCGTGCGCGCCCGAGGTCGCCGAGGTGCTGGAGCTGGCGGCCGAGGCGGAGCGGGTGAGCGACGGCTGGTTCAGCACGCGGTACGGGGGCCGGCTCGATCCGACCGGGATCGTCAAGGGCTGGGCCGTGGAGCGCGCCGCCCGGCGGATCGCGGCGGCCGGCGCGACGGGCGTCAGCCTCAACGGCGGCGGGGACGTGCAGTTGCTCGGGTCGCCGGGGTCGGGGCGGCCCTGGCGGGTCGGGGTGTCGGACCCGCTGCGGCCCGGCGGGCTCGCGGCCGTGGTCTCCGCGGCGGGGGCGGCCGAGCTGGCCGTGGCGACGTCCGGCAGCGCCGAGCGCGGCGCGCATGTCGTCGACCCGCGCACCGGGCGTTCGGCGGTCACCGACCTGTTGTCCGTGACCGTGGTGGCACCCCGGCTGACCTGGGCGGACTGCTGGGCGACGGCGGCGTTCGCGATGGGTTCGCGGGAGGGGCTGCGGTGGCTGGAGTCGCTGTCCGGCGTCGAGGGGCTGCTGATCACGGCCGGGGACGAGGTGCGGTGTACTGGTGGACTGGCGGCCTGGCTGGGCTGAACCCGGCCGACGGGTCACCGCGCGCCGCCGGGCAGTTGTCCGCACCCGCTGGAGGAGGCCGCATGGCAGACGCGAGCGATATCGAGGCCGTCGTGTTCGATGTGCTCGGCACGATGGTCGACGAACCGGGGGGACTGCGCACGGCGTTGCGCGAGGCGGTGCCCGAGGCCGACGAGGCGTCGGTCGGCCACCTGCTGACGATGTGGCAGGAGCACGTGGAGCACGAGGTGGGGCGCATCGTCGCGAAGGAGCGGCCGTACGCCGACTCCCGGGTCCTCGACCGCGAGGCGGCGGAGCGGGTCGCCGAGCACGCCGGGCTCACCGACGAGGCCGCCGTCGCGCGGCTGGCCACCGCCGGCCGGCGCCTGGAGCCGTGGGACGACTCCGTCGCGGGTCTCGCGCGGCTGGCCGAACGGTGCCCGGTCCTGGGGCTCTCCAACGCGAGCCGCGCATCGCTGCTCCGCCTCAACGCGTACGCGGGGCTGCGCTGGCACCAGGCCCTGTCGGCCGAGGACGCCCGGGCGTACAAGCCGGCGCCGGAGGTCTACCGCCTCGCCCTCACCGCGGCCGGCTGTCCGCCGGAGCGGGTGCTGATGGTCGCCGCCCACGCCTGGGACCTGCGCGGCGCCCGGGCCGTGGGCATGCGCACCGCCTACGTCCGGCGCCCGGTGGGTGACCCGCCGCGCGGCACGGACGCCTTCGACTGGGCGCTGGACGGTCTGGCCGAGCTGGTCGCGGTGCTGACGGAGGGCTAGGGCCTGTCTGACAATTCCCGTCTGCCTCGCGACGCCATGCACGCACTCTCGCCGCACCGGGCGCAGAGCCAAGTACACCCAGTACGAGG
>NZ_JBHXNW010000140.1:0-10293 GCF_042717365.1 Streptomyces sp. NPDC058534 | reverse complement strand
CTGCACGCCACCCCAGTCCACCCCCTCACCCCGAGGATCGGACCAGGGCAAGGCGACCGCACACGGCCACGCCGCGCCCGAAAAGCCCGAAACACTCAGGCAACCACAGAATTCTAGAGACGCTTCGGTACCCGGTCACGAGGCCTCGGGCTTGTCGTGGTTGCCGGGCGGCGTGTGCTTCGCGTGGGTGCGGAGGCGGGCCGTGACGTCCTCCGGGGGGAGGAAGCGGGACCAGCGTTCCGGGAACTCCGAGGGCATGTCGGGGTCCGACTCGCCGTTCGCGGAGGCGCGGGCCACGTAGTCGGCGACCTGGGCCTGGCGCAGCCGCTCGTTGGCCTCGCGGGCGGCGGCGGTGGCGGCGGCCGGCCAGACCCGGTCGATGGCCGCGTTGACCGCGGCCCCGACGAGCACCGCGAACGCGGACACACCGATCCACAGCAGCACGGCGACCGGCGCGGCCAGCGAGCCGTAGATCGTGGGGCCCTCGACGGTGCTGGTGAGGTAGATGCGCAGCAGGAAGCTGCCCAGCACCCACATGCCGAGGGCGACCAGCGCGCCGGGCACGTCCTCGATCCACGGGGAGCGCACCGGCACGGAGACGTGGTACAGCGTGGTCAGGAAGGCCACCGACAGGATGATCACGACCGGCCAGTACAGGACCTGCACGACCGTCGTCGACCAGGGCACGATCCGCACCACAGCGTCCGGTCCGGCCACCAACAGCGGCAGCGCGACGGACCCGATCAGCAGCGCCACCAGGAAGAGCAGGAAGGCCATCAGGCGGGTCTTGACGATCCCCCGGACGCCGTCGAGGCCGTACATCACGGTGATGGTGTCGATGAAGACGTTCACCGCGCGGGAGCCCGACCACAGGGCGAACAGGAAGCCGATGGAGATGACGTCCGGCCGGCCGCCCTTCATCACGTCGTCCAGGATCGGCTCGGTGATCTGCTTGACGCCCTTCTCGGAGAGCACCGCGCGGGAGGCGTCCAGGATGTTGTTGCGCAGGCTCTCTGTGGTGTCGGCGCCGATCCAGGAGTCGACGTAGCCGAGCAGTCCCAGGAGGCTCAGCAGCAGGGGCGGCACCGACAGCAGCGTGAAGAACGCGGCCTCGGCGGCCAGGCCGAGGATGCGGTACTCCATGCACGAGTTGACCGTGTCCTTGAGCAGCAGCCAGGCGGTCCTGCGTTTGGAGACGTTCCGGTACAGGACCCGGACACGATGAAGCCGGCCGGAGGGCCGTTCGGGGGATTCACTTGCTGGCTGCACGCCCTAAAGGTATCCGCCGCCGGGGGTCGCACTCATCCGCGGACGCCCACCCGAAGGTGCCGACTCCGCGCAGGTCCCGGGCACGATAGGTTCACGTTCATGGCAGCCAGCACCCACACCGTGACGAATCAGGCGCCGCCGCTGGTCGGCCACGACGTCTTCACCGGCGACCGGGCCCTGACGGCCGCCGTCGAGCGGCACCTGGCACCGGAGCTGCGCGAGGAGGCGCTGTCCGAGCTGTCGGGCCTGGGCCGCAGCTGCGGGTCGCTCCAGACGCAGGAGTGGGGCGTCCAGGCCAACACGAACCCGCCGGTCCTGCGCACCCACGACCGGTACGGCCACCGCGTCGACGAGGTCGACTTCCACCCGGCCTGGCACCGGCTCCTTGGCAAGGGCGTCTCGGCCGGCCTGACCGCGGCCTGGACCCGGCCGGGCGGGCACGTGCTGCGCGCGGCCGGCTTCCACATGTGGACCCAGGTGGAGGCGGGCAACTGCTGCCCGCTGTCGATGACCCACGCCGCCGTGCCGGCCCTGCGCGCCGACCCGGACCTGGCCGCCGAGTGGGAGCCGCGGCTGACCTCCCAGGTGTACGACCGCGAGCTGCGGCCGGCCCGGCTGAAGGCCGGCGCGCTGTTCGGCATGGCCATGACGGAGAAGCAGGGCGGCAGCGACGTACGGGCGAACACCACGTCGGCCCGGCCGCTGGCCGAGGACGGCACGTACGCGCTGACCGGGCACAAGTGGTTCTGCTCGGCGCCGATGTCGGACGGCTTCCTGGTGCTGGCGCAGGCGCCGGGCGGGCTGACCTGCTTCCTGGTGCCGCGCGTGCTCGCGGACGGCACCCGCAACGTGTTCCTGATCCAGCGGCTCAAGGACAAGCTGGGCAACCGGTCCAACGCCTCCGCCGAGGTCGAGTTCGACGGCACCTGGGCCCGCCGGGTGGGCGAGGAGGGGCGCGGGGTGCCCGCCATCATCGACATGGTGGCGGCCACCCGGCTCGACTGCGTGCTGGGCTCGGCGGGTCTGATGCGGCAGGCCGTGGCGCAGGCGGTGCACCACTGCGGGTACCGGGAGGCGTTCGGCGCGAAGCTGGCCGACCAGCCGCTGATGCGCAACGTCCTCGCCGACCTGGCGATCGAGTCGGAGGCGGCGACCACGCTCGCGCTGCGGCTGGCGGCGGCCCAGGACGCCGCGGGCGACGGCGACGAGCGGGAGCGGGCGCTGCTGCGGCTGGCGGTGCCGGCGGCGAAGTACTGGGTGACGAAGCGGTGCGCGCCGGTGGTGGTGGAGGCCGCCGAGTGCCTGGGCGGCAACGGGTACGTCGAGGAGTCCGGCATGCCCCGGCTGGTGCGCGAGTCGCCGCTCAACTCGATCTGGGAGGGCGCCGGCAACGTACAGGCGCTGGACGTGCTGCGGGCGCTGGGGCGGGAGCCGCTGGCGATGGACGCGTACCTGACGGAGGTGGGTCTGGCGCGCGGCGCCGACCACCGGCTGGACGCGGCGATCCGGGGCCTGCTGACGGAGCTGGCGGACCTGGCGGCCGCCGAGGGGCGGGCGCGGCGGCTGGTGGAGCGGCTGGCGCTGGTGCTCCAGGGCTCGCTGCTGGTCCGGTACGCGCCGCCGGAGGTGGCCGACGCGTTCTGTGCCGCGCGGCTGGGCGGCGACGGGGGCGCGGCCTTCGGCACACTGCCGCCGACCCTGGACCTGGCGTCGGTGGTGGAGCGGGCCCGACCGGGGGCCTGATCCGGCCATGTGGTGCGGAGGTGGTGCTGCGCCGACACGGCACCACCTCCGCCACACGGGCCTGTTCGGGCCGCGTACGCCGCTCGGGGCGGCGTGGTTCAAGTCTGGCCACCCGCCCGGCCGTCCACCAGGGTTGCAGGGGGTTGCAACTTGCTGTCGGCTGTGTGCGGACTGTGCCCTCACGGGCACGGGCAAGCGGTCACTATGAGACGAACATCCGCCTTCCGGGAGGGGGACGAGGACCTGTGGCGCTCTCGCCGATGGACGTGACGCAGCTCGCCGCCGTCGACGCGGCGCGTGCGGCCCGGATGCTCAGTGAGGTCCGCTCCGCCAGGCTCTCCGGCGGACAGGCCCCGGTGGCACCGCGGCCGGTGATCGAGCAGTCCTGGGAGCGGGTGCTGCGCGGCGGCGTCGATCCCGACCACGACGTCCGCTCCGGGCTGCTGCCGCCGGAGGAGGTGCGGCGGCGGCGCGAGTCCTCGGCGCTGCGGCACGTGCTGCCGGTGCTGAGGGAGGGGCTGCTCTCGGTCGCGGACATCGCCCACCACATCATGGTGGTCGCCGACGAGGACGGCCGGGTGCTGTGGCGGGAGGGCAGCGCGCCGGTGCTGCGCAGGGCGGACGGGCTCGGGTTCGAACTCGGCGCGGACTGGCGCGAGGAGGTGGTCGGCACCAACGGCGTGGGGACGCCGGCGGTGACCCGGCGGCCCGTACAGGTCTTCGCCTCCGAGCACTTCGTCCGGTCCCAGGCGACCTGGACCTGTGCCGGGGCGCCGATCACCGACCCGCGCAGCGGCAGGCTGCTCGGCGTGGTCGACGTGAGCGGGCCGCTGGAGACGATGCACCCGGCGACGCTCGCCTGGGTCGACTCGGTGGCCAAGCTCGCCGAGGCCCGGCTGCGCGAACTGCACGTGCGGTCGCTGGAGCGGCTGCGGGCGGTGGCCGCGCCGGTACTGGCCCGGCTGGCCGGGCGGGCGCTGGTGACGGACCGGGACGGCTGGACGGCGGCGGTGACGGGGATGCCGTACGTGGACCGGGTGGCGCTGCCCAAGTCGCCGGAGGCGGGGACGAGGTGGCTCCCGGCGGTCGGGGCCTGCACCGTGGAGCCGCTGGCCGGGGGCTGGTTGGTGCGGGCCGCCGAGGGGCCGGTGCCGCGGGGCGCCACCCGGATCGTGCTGGACCTCGGACAGCCGCGCCGCTGGTCGGTGCGGGTGCTGGGCGGGGCGGGCGACTGGGCCCGGGAACTGAGTCCCCGGCACGCCGAGTTGCTGTACCTGCTGGCCGTGCACCGGGGGGGCCGCAGCGCCGCGGGCCTGGCCGAGGACGTGTTCGGCGACCCGGCCCGCACGGTGACGGTACGGGCGGAGATGTCCCGGGTCCGTCGATACCTCGGCCCGTACCTGGAACATCGGCCGTATCGTTTCTGCGAAGCCGCGGAGGTGGAGGTCCTCCTCCCACCCGACCCCCGCGACCTGCTCCCCCACTCCACGGCTCCGGCGGTGCGGGAGGGCAGGACGACGCTGGGGGTGCCTTGACGCGGGGCGACGACAGCGGCGTGCCCCTGAGCCCGCCCGATGCCTCCGGGCCGCCCGACAGTTCTGGGCCGCCCGACGATTCCCGCCCGGCCCGCGCAGGGCTAGAACCCAGTCCGACCGGGCCGCCCGACGATTCCGGGCCGCCCGACGATTCCGGGCCGCTCACGATTCCGAGCCGCCCCACGCTTCCCGACCGCACCCGAAAGCCCCGCACAGCCCTGCGAGCCCGCTCCACACCGGGCGTTCACCCGCACCCCCGGCGGCCGGCGCCCACGCGGGCTCCCACCCGGCTCCCGCCCCGCCAGCGCAGCGCCCCGCCCCGGTTGGCCGTAAAGGCGGGTTGATTTCGCATAATTGCAACGTCCGCGTCCGCGGACCCGGCCGACTGCCGTAGCATCCTCTACGGACCGTCCCATCCGCTCCTCGGTCAACGCGTCCACCGTCGAGCGCAGTTGGTCCGGTGTCCGTGGAGGTTCCATGAAGCATCGCGGCAGACACCGCCGGCGCAGGCGGGGACGGGCGCTGCGCGCGGCCCTGACCGGGGCGGCCCTCGCGCTGACCGGCGCCGCCACGCTGATCAGCGCCTCGCAGGCCACGGTCGCCGACGACCCCGGCACTCTCAAGCCCCTCACCTCCGCCGCCGAGACCGACGCCCTGCGGCTGACGGAGCAGCGCGTACCCGGGCCCTGGCTCGACCGGCTCTCCGACGCCATGGGCGAACCGGTGGGCGTCGACGCCGTACTCGACTCCGCCGACCGCACCCTGCGCGACGCCGCCGACTGCACCGCGGGAGAGAAGGAGTCACTGCCGGTCTCCCCCGCCGCCACCCGCGCCTACTGCTGGGACGAGGCCGACACCGAGGGCTGGCTGCCCGGCGCGGTCACCACCTCCGGGGACGCCGACGAGGACGGGACCTGGGGCGCCCACCGCGTCATCGTCTCCGCCTGGACCCGCGACGACGGCACCCCCCAGGGCGGCCTCGCCCGGGTCTCCTTCGTCGACGCCGACGACCCCGACCACCTCGGCTACACCTCGGCCCTCCTCGCCGTCCCGGTCGACGGCGGCCACGACTACCGGGGGCTCGCCTCCCCCGTCACCGGCATGGTCTGGTACCAGGACAAGCTGCTGGTCACCACCGCCGCCGGAGACCGCGACGCGCTGTACGTGTACGAGGTGGACCGCGTCCAGCGCGCCACCACCGCGGCCGCCGCCGTCGGACGGGTGCCGGGCGGCTGGGCGGCGGGCGGACACCGGTACGTACTGCCCGCCGTCGCCTCGTACCGCCTCCCCGACACCGACGACGCCGCACGGCCCGGCGCGATCTCCCTGGACCGGAGCACCACCCCCGACAGCCTGGTGGCGAGCGAACGGGTGGCCTCGGACGACGACCGCCCCACCCGGCTGTGGCGCTACCCGCTGAGCACGGACCCGGACCGCACCGGCCTCCCGGCCACCGACTCCGCCGGACGCCTGGACGCGGTGGAGGCGTACGAAACCGGGGCGGCCGAGGTCGGGGGGGTGCTGTCGCACCGCCCGGCGGGCGCCGCACGCGCCGACTGGTACCTGGACCGCTCGGCCGGCGGCCACGACGGACGCGGCACCCTGTGGCGCCAGGACACGGAGGGCGCCCGGGCCACCGAGTGCGGCTCCGACGGCTCGCAGCGCTGCTGGAGCGGACAGGCGGGCTCCCTGTCCTACTGGGCGCGGACCGGCGAGGTCTGGTCCCAGTCGGGCAGCATGCTGTTCGCCCTGCCGCTGAGGTCGATCGAGGACGCGCTGGACTGATCCGCGCGGCGAAGGTGGCCGGCCGCCCGGGATCGGGCCGCCCGGGATCGACAGATCCGTGAACCGGATGATTCCCTGACCGGCATGACCAACATCGCCGTGACCACCTGGTCCCTGGAGCAGACGGCGCCCACCGACCTGCTGCCGGCCGCCGCCCCGGAGGGGGACGTGCGGATCGTCCGCTCCGCGGTGCCCTCCCCCGAGTTCAGCCGCTTCCTCTACGCCTCGGTCGGCGGCGACATCCGCTGGACGGACCGGCTCGGCTGGAGCCACGCCCGGTGGCTGGAGCACCTGGACCGGCCCGGCGTGGAGACCTGGGTCGCCTACGACCACGGCACGCCCGCCGGATACGTGGAGCTGACGGCCGGCGACGACGGCGTGGTGGAGATCGAGTACTTCGGGCTGCTCCCCGCGTTCCGGGGCCGGCGCATCGGCGGCCACCTCCTCTCGTACGGCACCGCCCGCGCCTGGGACATCGCGGACCGCCGGCCGGGGCTGGCCACGACCAAACGGGTGTGGCTGCACACGTGCAGCAAGGACGGCGAGCACGCCATGGACAACTACCAGCGGCGCGGCTTCCGGCTTTTCGACACCAAGGTCGAGGAGGAGGCGGACCTGGCCACTCCGGGCCCCTGGCCTGGGGCGTTCCCCGCCTGATTCCCACCTGATCCCCGCTCGATCCCCGCCTGACCGGCCGGCCGCCGCCCCCACGGGCGCCCGCTGTGATCCACAACACCCTTGTCTCGCTCTGCGGGACAAGGGTGTCCGCATCTTGGACGAAGCTGGACTGTGTCCAGATCGCCGTGCCAGTCTTCCGTCATGCCTGGAACTGGAATTGCCTTGGTGAGTCGGCGGCACGTCGACCTCGGCCGCATGTCCAGCGCCATCTGTCCGGCCCGCTGAGAGCCCCCTCCAGCACTACCGGATTCCCCGCATCAGCCTCCGCCCGCGCAAGGACGCGCATGTCTGCCATGCGCCCGTGCGCGCAGGCCAGAGCCGCTTTCCGTCTGCCTTGAAGGACGTGTCACACCATGGCCGCCACTCCACCCGAGCCTGCCGCCGCGACCCCCCGCCGCAAGGTGAGCCGTCACCGTGGCGAGGGCCAGTGGGCGGCCGGTCACTTCACCCCGCTCAACGCCAACGAGCAGACCAAGAAGGATGACGACGGTCTCAACGTACGGACACGGATTGAGACGATCTACTCCAAGCGGGGTTTCGACTCGATCGACCCCGGTGACCTGCGCGGACGTATGCGCTGGTGGGGGCTGTACACCCAGCGCAAGCAGGGCATCGATGGCGGAAAGACGGCCGTCCTGGAGCCGGAGGAGCTGGACGACAGCTACTTCATGCTCCGCGTCCGCATCGACGGCGGCGCGCTGACCACCGCACAGCTGCGGGTCGTCGGCGAGATCTCGCAGGAGTTCGCGCGCGGCACGGCCGACATCACCGACCGGCAGAACGTCCAGTACCACTGGATCCGGATCGAGGACGTGCCCGAGATCTGGAACCGCCTGGAGGGCGTCGGCCTGTCCACGGTGACCGCCTGCGGCGACACGCCCCGCGTGATGATCGGCTCCCCGGTGGCGGGCATCGCCGAGGACGAGATCATCGACGGCACGCCGGCGCTGGAGGAGATGAAGCGCCGCGTCCTGAACAACCCCGCGTACTCGAACCTCCCGCGCAAGTTCAAGACCGCGATCTCCGGGTCGCCGGTCCTCGACGTCGTGCACGAGATCAACGACGTGGCGTTCGTCGGCGTGGAGCACCCCGAGCACGGGCCGGGCTTCGACCTGTGGGTCGGCGGCGGCCTGTCCACCAACCCCAAGCTGGGTGTGCGCCTGGGCGCATGGGTGCCGATCGAGGACGTCCCCGACGTCTACGAGGGCGTCATCTCGATCTTCCGCGACTACGGCTACCGGCGGCTGCGCAACCGCGCCCGCCTGAAGTTCCTGGTCGCCGACTGGGGCGCGGAGAAGTTCCGCCAGGTCCTGGAGGACGAGTACCTGAAGCGGAAGCTGACCGACGGCCCGGCGCCCGCCGATCCCACCAGCCGCTGGCGCGACCACATCGGCGTGCACCGGCAGCGCGACGGCCGCTTCTACGTCGGCTTCGCCCCGCGCGTCGGCCGCGTCGACGGCACCATCCTGACCAAGGTCGCCGACCTGGCGGAGGCGCACGGCTCGGGCCGGGTCCGCACCACGGTCGAGCAGAAGATGATCATCCTCGACGTCGAGGAGGGGCAGGTCGACTCCCTGGTGGAGTCCCTGGAGGCGCTCGACCTCACCGCCCGGCCCTCCAGCTTCCGGCGCGGCACCATGGCCTGCACCGGCATCGAGTTCTGCAAGCTGGCCATCGTCGAGACCAAGGCGCGCGGCGCCTCCCTCATCGACGAGCTGGAGCGCCGCCTCCCCGACTTCGACGAACCCCTCACCATCAACCTCAACGGCTGCCCCAACGCCTGCGCCCGCATCCAGACCGCGGACATCGGTCTCAAGGGCCAGCTGGTGCTGGACGAGCGGGGCGAGCAGGTCGAGGGCTACCAGGTGCACCTGGGCGGCGCCCTCGGCCTGGAGCCCGGCTTCGGCCGCAAGGTGCGCGGCCTGAAGGTCACGGCGGAGGAACTGCCGGACTACGTGGAGCGCGTCCTCAAGCGCTTCGAGGCCGAGCGCGAGGACGGCGAGCGCTTCGCCACCTGGGCGGCCCGCGCCTCCGAGGAGGCCCTGTCATGACGGAGCGTGCCGCGCCCTTCTACTGCCCCTACTGCGGCGACGAGGACCTGCGTCCGCACGAGCAGGGCCACGGCGCCTGGGAATGCGCGGCGTGCAACCGCGCATTCCAGTTGAAGTTCCTCGGCCTGCTGTCCCGGGGACTTCAGCCCAACTCCACGGGAGGAGAACCGATATGACCGCGGTTCGGGAAGAGCGTACGACCGACGAACTCAAGGCGCTGGCCGAGCGGGCGGGCCGCGAACTGGAGGACGCCTCCGCCCTGGAGATCCTCCGGTGGGCGGCCGACACCTTCGGCAGCCGCTTCTGCGTGACCTCCTCGATGGAGGACGCGGTCGTCGCCCACCTCGCCTCCCGCGCCCTGCCAGGCGTGGACGTCGTATTCCTCGACACCGGCTACCACTTCCCGGAGACTGTCGGCACCCGGGACGCGGTGGAGGCCGTGATGGACGTGAACGTCATTACGCTCACCCCACGCCAGACCGTCGCCGAGCAGGACGCCGAGTACGGACCCAGGCTGCACGACCGCGACCCCGACCTGTGCTGCGCGCTGCGCAAGGTCAGGCCGCTGGAGGAGGGCCTGGCGGGCTACCAGGCCTGGGCGACCGGCCTGCGCCGCGACGAGTCCGAGACCCGGGCGAACACCCCCGTGGTCGGCTGGGACGAGAAGCGGCGCAAGGTGAAGATCTCTCCCATCGCCAAGTGGTCACAGGAAGATGTGCAAACGTACGTCGACGAGCACGGCGTCCTCACCAACCCGCTGCTCATGGACGGCTATGCCTCCGTGGGCTGCGCGCCGTGCACCCGCCGTGTGCTGGAGGGCGAGGACGCCCGCGCCGGACGCTGGGCGGGCCTCACCAAGACCGAGTGCGGACTGCACGGCTGACATGACGACGACCACCGGACCATCGAGTTCCAGGGAGAACCACGTGACGACCGGAGCCACCGTCTGGCTCACGGGCCTGCCCAGCGCCGGGAAGACCACCATCGCCCACGAGCTGGCCGGCCGCCTGCGCGAGGAGGGCAGGCGCGTCGAGCTCCTCGACGGCGACGAGATCCGCGAGTTCCTCTCCGCGGGCCTCGGCTTCGGCCGCGCGGACCGGCACACCAACGTGCAGCGCATCGGCTTCGTCGCCGAACTGCTCGCCCGCAACGGCGTCACGGCGCTGGTCCCGGTGATCGCCCCGTACGCCGACAGCCGCGACGCGGTCCGCGAGCGCCACGAGGCGAACGGC
>NZ_JBHXNW010000139.1:1556-10347 GCF_042717365.1 Streptomyces sp. NPDC058534 | reverse complement strand
ACCACGACCACCGAGCAGCTACAGGACGTGCTGCGCCGGATCTACGCCATCGACGGGGTCAACGGGACCAGTGCGACGGTTGTGCTGGAGACGTTCTTCGAGCGGCAGGTTTCCCCGCAGGCCGCCGATCGGTCGTGAGTCGACGTAGCCCCCACAGGGAGCTACGAGGTTGCGGCGGGCGGACGGAAGCAGGCTATGACGGTCTTGCCGTCGGGACAGGGAAGCGCTTCCCACTCATCTGCCAGCGCCTCGACGAGGAACATGCCGCGCCCGCCCAGGCGGTCAGGGCTCGCCGCCCGGGGCAGGGGGAGATCGGCGGAAGAGTCGTGCACGGCGATGTGCAAGCAGCGCTCGTCCCACGTCATCATCAACTGTGCGCTGCTGCGGGCGTGAACCTGCGCGTTGGTGACAAGCTCCGAAACGGTCAGCAGCACGGCGTCCACCGTCTCCGGAGCCGTGGCGGTCCACCGCATCTTCCGCAGGTTGTCGCGCGCCCAGTCACGTGCTGTTTTGACATCGCTGGTGAGCGGCAACGACCTTGCCCAGCCCACTGCCCGTAGGGATGATCCGCTCACCGTCGGCACCTCCTGCTCCGGTTCCCGTCCTCTGCCACGACTACCCCGCCCCGGCGGATCGAGGCACGGGCCCTACTGGGACAGCTGCGACTCCTCGGCGTAGCGGGCCAGTCCTTCCGCCATGCCCTTTTCGTAGGCCAGGAGGCGTTGTTCGACCTTCTCGGTCAGCCGTTCCCCGGTCAGCTTCCAGACGACTTCCGGCGGCGCGCTGGTAGTCGCTGTGACGTCGTATGTGTGCATGGTCCCGGGCTCCTGTGAGTGGATGCGGTGAGGCGGTCGGCGGCGGCGTAGCCGGCGTGGTCATCCGTCGAGGAACTTCAGGAGTTCGGCGGTGACGAAGCGGGGTTCTCCTCGACGAGCCAGTGCCCGGCTTTCGGAACGTCCACCGCCCGCTCGATGTTGGTCATGCGCGGGGCCACTGTGCCCCGGATCGCGTCGAGTTGTCCCTCAGCGGTCATGAGCAGGGTCGGGACGCGTACCGGTGCTGCTGCCACGGTGTCGCGGACGTCCCTGTCGAGGGCGCGGTAGAGCTCGAAGCCGCCCGAGAGGGCCGTGGGACGGCTGTAGGTGCGTGCGTACTCGTTGATCTCGGCGCGGGTGAACGGGGATCGGTCGGATGGGCCGCCGAACGCCGTGCCGCGATAAGAGACCTGGGGGTAGAACAGCGCCAGGTAATCCCTGACGTCGTCGCCCACGACCGCCTCGGGGACCCGTCGCTGGGCGTGAAAGGCGATGTGCCAGCTCAGTGAGCGGTAGGTGGGTGCGTCGATCGCGGGTCCAGGCAGCGGCAGGTCCAGGTAGCCAAGGCGTGAGGTGTCGTCGGGAAACTGGCTCGCGTACTGGAATGCCACGGCCGCGCCGAAGTCGTGCCCGATGACACGGGCGTCGTTCAGCCCGAGCCGATCGGCGATCAGTTTGTGCACGTACCGCGCCAGTGTGGCTTTGTCGTAGCCGGTCGGTGAGCCGGTGCCGTCGCCCAGTCCGGGTAGGTCGACGGCGTAGACGGTGTGGTGCTTGGCGAGTTCGGGCATGATCGGCCACCAGCCGTACCAGGTCTGCGGCCAACCGTGTATCAGCACGACCGGCGTGCCGCTGCCGCCCGTCACGTAGTGCATACGGACACCGTCGACGTTGGCGAACTCGTGCCGGAAGTCCTTCTCGAACCGAGGATCGTCCTGGGTGACGGCGGCGTACGCGGGGGCGTCGTCTTCCGCTGTCGGTGTGGAACAGGCCGTGGCGGTGATGGTGAGCAGGAGGGTGAGGAGGACCGTTGCCACCGTTTGCGCGGAGCGCCGGAAGCGGTGTGGCATCGGCCGCGGTGCTGTGGTCATGGGTCGCAGTCTTGCCAGCCGCCCCATGACCTGGCACACAATCTTGCGGTTACGGCAAGAACTTGTGACGGACCGTGGTCAGCCTCCGTGGACCGTGAGCCGGTAGCCCTCGGGGCCGGTGAAGGTGAACGTCCGGCCGAAGGGGCCGTCCTGCACCGGTCCGGCGACCTCGACTCCCGCGGCGACGAGCTGTGCGTGCAGCTTGTCGGCGTCGTCGGTGCGCAGCCACAGCGCCACACCCAGGCCCGGGGTGGAGCCGCCGGCCAGGTCGGTGCCCGGGAGCGGCTCGCGCACGGCGAAGGGGATCGGGGTGGTGGCGAAGACCACCGCGCGCGGCGGAGAGGCCGGGACGCGATCCAGGCCGAGGTGCTCCTCGAAGAAGGCCGCGGCAGCCGGTACGTCCTTGACCTGAAGGGCGATGAAGTCGGGCCTTCGACGGTGGCGGTCATGGTTCCTCCAGAGATCTCCATGTCAGGACTTTGACATTGGTGACTGTAGGCACGCACTACTCGATCAACAGCCCGGCCTGTCCAACGCCGACCTCGCCCGCGGCACCTTCGTCACCCGGCAGTCCGCCAACGTCGTCCTTCGCGGCCTCAAGGACGCCGGCCTGATCACCCGGCCGACCTCCGCCGAACACGGCCGCGCCCTGCCCGTACACCTCACGCCGGCCGGACGGGATCGCCTCCACGCCGCCCGCAACGCCGTCTACGCCATCGAGAAACGCATGATCAGCAAGGTTCCCGCAGACCGCTTGACCTCGCTGCTCGCCGACCTCGACGCCATGGCCGAAGCACTCGACGACTGACCGGGCGGCACAATGGCGCGATGGATCATCAATTCGTTGGCATACCGGAGTTGACCGACGTTCCCCGCGTCGCGGTCGTCATCGACGTCATGCGGGCCTTCACCGTGGCCGCCTGGGCATTCTCGCGCGGCGTCGAGCGGATCGTGCTGGCCTCGACGGAGCGTGAGGCGCTGGAGCTGAAGGAGAGCCGGCCGGGTTGGCTCGCCCTCAAGGACGGGGCTCCCGCGCCCGGGTTCGACGCGGTGAACTCGCCGGGCCTGCTCAGGTCCGCCGATTTCGCCGGTCGCACGCTGGTGCAGAAGACGACGGCGGGAACCGTGGGCGCGCTGGCCGTCGCGGACGCGCCGTTGGTCCTGTGCGCGAGCTTCGTGGTGGCCGGACCGACGGCGCGGTTCCTGCGGAGCCAGGCGACCGGTCCGGTCACGTTCGTCGTCACCGGGGAGGGCGGCAGGGCCGACGAGGATCTGGCCTGTGCCGAATACATCGGTCGGTGTGTGGACGGTGGCGGCGTCGAGGCGGCCCCGTACGTCCACCGCGCGAGGAACTCACGTGCCGCGGCAGAACTCGCCGGAGGGCTGCGGAGCGGGTACCACCCGGATGACGTCGATCTCTGCCTGGAGGTCGACCGGTTCCCCTTCGCCATGGTGGCTCGCCAGGAGGGGCCACTGACGGTGCTCCGGCCCGTTGCGGTGCCTGATTCCGCGCCGGTCTGAGCCGCTGCCGACACCCGTTGGCCGGAAGCGCACGCCCAACCGGATCGGGCGGGTCACACCCCTGGACGGTCGTCACGGGGGTGTGCTCTCATCCTCAGTGCGCTCCCGTCTTCCAACGATGTACAACACCGCGACCTCGTACGCCCGTCGGCACGGCGCCCTGCCCCCGTGCGGCCCGTGGTGGGGCCGGCGGCACTGAAGCATCCGAGTCCACAGTCAGGAGACCCGCATGTCCGTCAGCAGACGCGCCCTCCTCGGCACCGGCGCCCTGGCCCTCGGCACGGCGGCCTTGGGCGGCCCGCTGGCCCGGGTTCACCGACCCGCGGCAGGGCTTCGAGACCTGCGGGATCGTCGAGTTCATGGCCAGCCACGAACTGCTCACCAGGATCACCGGCGACCCGGTCTGGGCCGACCGGTGCGAGGACCTGGCCTTCAACATGCTGCCCGCCTCCCTCGATCCGCAGGGCAGGTCCATCCACTACGTCACCAGCGCCAACGGCGTCGACCTGGACAACCGGCCGAAGACGCAGGGGCAGTTCCAGAACGGCTTCGCCATGCAGGCATTCAAGCCCGGCGTGGACCAGTACCGCTGCTGTCCGCACAACTACGGCATGGGCTGGCCCTACTTCACCGAGGAGCTGTGGCTGGCCACCCCGGACGGCGGACTGGCGGCGGCGATGTACGCCCCGAGCCAGGTCCGCGCGCAGGTCGCCGGGGGTACGACGGTCACCGTCACCGAGGACACCGGCTATCCCTTCACCGAGACCGTCACGCTGACCGTGGCCACGCCGCGCCCGGTCTCCTTCCCGCTGCGGATGCGGGTGCCGGGCTGGTGCGACGGGCCGGAGGTCCGTGTCAACGGCCGCTCCGTCGCCGCGCCGGCCGGGCCCGGCTGGGTGACCGTGCGGCGTACCTGGCGCGACGGCGACAAGGTGACGCTGCGTCTCCCCCAGCGGACCACGCTGCGCCAATGGCCCGCCCAGCACGACGCCGTCAGCGTCCAGCACGGGCCCCTCACCTACTCCCTGCGGATCGGCGAGCGGTACGAGCGGTACGCGGGCGACGACGCCTTCCCCGAGTACGCGGTGCACGCCACCTCGCCGTGGAACTACGGGCTCGCCGCGTCGCCCCGACTGGGCTTCACCCCGGCGCGGGGCCCCGTGCCCGACAACCCCTTCACCCACGAGACGGTCCCGGTCCGCATCACCGCCGAGGCCCGTCGCGTCGACGAGTGGGTCGCGGACGACGAGAGCGTGGTCGCGCCTCTCCAGGCCGGGCCTGCGCGCAGCGACTCCCCCGCGGAGACGGTCACCCTCGTCCCCATGGGCGCCGCCAGGCTGCGTATCACCGCGTTCCCCACGGCCACGCCCGACGGCAGGGCCTGGACGCCCGAACCCCCGTTCCGGCGCGTCCAGAACAAGCACAGCGGCAAGGTCCTCGCCGTGGACGGCATGTCGCTGGAGAACAGCGCGCGCGTCGTGCAGTTCGACAACTCCGGTACCAGCGACCACGCCTGGCAGCTCGTGGACCGGGGTGAGGGCTGGTACCTGATCCGCAACGGTAACAGCGGCAAGGTTCTCGGCATCGACGGCATGTCCACCGCGAACAGCGCCCGCGTCGTCCAGTACGAGGACAACGGCACCGCCGACCACCTGTGGACCCTGGTGGACAACGGGGACGGCTGGTACCGCATCCGGAACCGGCACAGCGGCAAGGTCCTCGGCGTCGACGGCATGTCGACCGACAACGGCGCGCAGGTCGTCCAGTTCGACGACAACGGCACCGCCGACCACCTCTGGAAGTTCCTGTGACGCTTCGGGAGTGAGCCTTTACCGCGCCTGGGTTGACGGCGGATCAGTGAAGTGGTGCGCGAGGTCTGGACAGGCGCGGAAGGGCGTGTTGTCATTCCGCTGACACAAGCTTTCCAACGTTGCAAAGACGGCTTCCGAGGAAGGGTCCGATGACGAGACCACACACCCGCCCACGAGCCAGAGTGTGGGCACTCCTGACAGCGGCGGCCCTGGTGCTGCCCACGAGCGGCCTCACGGCCTCCGCCACGGCCGCGGAGGCGGCCACCGGCACGTCCGCGGTCCAGACCGAGAAGGACGGCCCGGCTGCCGTCGAGGTGCAGGGCCTGAAGGGCGAGTACTTCAGCATGTCCGCGCCGGGCGCGAGGGACTTCGCCGAACTCGGCGGCACCGTACTCGACCCGCAGGTCAACTTCTCCGGGCTGACCAGCACCTTCCAGGAGCTGACCGGCAGGACGGAGCACACGACCGCCCGCTGGACCGGGCAGATCGCGGCGCCGGCCACCGGCGACTACACCTTCCACGCCATCGGCGACAACGGCTTCCGGCTCTTCATCGACGGCGAGCCGGTCATCGACCACTGGCAGCCGGACTGGGACAACGAGCAGACCAGCGCGGCGGTCCGGCTGAACGCGGGTGAGAAGCACGACTTCCGCCTGGAGATGTTCCAGGACACCGGCGGCGCCAACATGTTCCTGCGCTGGTCGACGCCGACGACGGCCAAGCAGCTCGTGCCGATGTCGGCGTTCACCCCACCGGAGGACTTCGAGGTCTACCCGCTGGAGCTGAACGTCGGCGAGGACGGCCGGCAGGTGCGGGCCCGCTTCGAGGGCAGCGTCGGCGACGTCAGGGGGCTCGCGGAGCACCTGAAGGTCGAGGCCGACACGACCGCGATGCCCATCAAGTCGGTGCGGGTGGCGCCCGGGGACCGCAGCTCGCTCCTCATCACGCTCGCGGAGCCGATCCAGAAGAACCAGCAGGTCAAGTTCTCCTACGACGGCGAGGGCGGCCTCACCGACGGCGGCGAGACGGTGCCGCAGGTCGTCCGCTACGCGCAGAACGCGTCCACCCACCGGCTCACCACCCCGTGGGGCGACAAGCTCGACGAGAAGAACCCGCTGCCCGAGTACCCGCGCCCCCAGCAGGTACGGTCGAAGTGGAAGAACCTCAACGGGCCGTGGCAGTTCAGCGCCGCGGAGGCCGGAGAGCAGCCGGTCTTCGGCAAGAACCTGGACGAGAAGATCATCGTGCCGTTCCCGGTCGAGTCACAGCTCTCCGGGCTGGAGCGGCACGAGGACCACATGTTCTACCGCAAGCTCGTCGAGGTGCCGAAGAGCTGGAAGGTCGGCAAGAGCGACAAGGCCGGCAACCGCCTGAAGCTCAACTTCGGTGCCGTCGACTACCAGGCACGCGTCTTCGTCAACGGCAAGAAGGTCGCGGAGCACACCGGCGGATACAACGCCTTCAGTGCCGACATCACCGACGCGCTGAAGGGCAAGGGGCCGCAGGAGGTCGTCGTCGCGGTCACCGACACCGGCGGCGCCAACCAGCCGATGGGCAAGCAGTCACGGAACCCCGGCGGCATCTTCTACACCCAGTCCTCCGGCATCTGGCAGACGGTGTGGATGGAACCCGTCGCCCGCGCGTACGTTGACAACGTAGTCACGACCCCGGACATCGACACCAGCAGCCTCGCGGTGACCGTCGAGTCCGGCGACGCCTCCGACAAGGCACGGGTCGAGGCCGTCGCGCGTGACAAGCGCGGCAAGGTGGTCGGCAGGGTCAGCGGGCCGGCCAACGAGAAGCTGCGGCTGCCCGTCGCGAAGCAGCACCTGTGGAGCCCCGACGACCCGTACCTCTACGACCTCGACGTGAAGCTCGTCGACGGCAGGTCGACCGACCGGGTCGGCGGCTACTTCGGCATGCGGAAGATCAGCGTCGAGCAGGTCGGCGGGTTCCCGAAGCTGGTGCTGAACGGGAAGCCCGTCTTCTCGCTCGCCACCCTTGACCAGGGCTTCTGGCCGGACGGTCTGTACACGGCACCGAGCGACGACGCTCTCGCCTTCGACCTCGAGGCCCACAAGAAGCTGGGCTTCAACGCCGTGCGCAAGCACATCAAGGTGGAGTCGCCGCGCTGGTTCTACCACGCGGACCGGCTCGGGCTGCTGGTCTGGCAGGACTTCGTGTCCGGGAACTTCCCCGACGAGTCCGGGCAGCAGGCGTTCGTCGAGCAGGGCACGGAGATGATGCGGCAGCACCACAACTCGCCCTCCATCATCGGGTGGATCGTCTTCAACGAGGGCTGGGGCGAGTGGAACCGGGAGGCCACCGGCCGTCTCGCCGAGTCCGTGAAGGCCGCCGACCCGTCCCGGATCGTCAACGCCCACAGCGGTGTCAACTGCTGCAACTCCAAGGGTGATTCGGGCAAGGGCGACATCATCGACCACCACGACTACAACAACGAGGATCCGCCCTTCCCCGACGAGAACAGGGCCGCCATGGACGGCGAGCACGGTGGCTTCACCCTGCGCACGCCGGGGCACATGTGGCCGGGCGCTCCTACGGTGATCTACAGCGGTGTGGCCGACAAGGAGGCGCTGACCCGCAAGTACGTGGCGAACACCGAGGAGTTCTACCTGGCCCAGGCCGGCGCGGAGCTGTCGGGCTCCGTGTACACGCAGATCACCGACCTGGAGAACGAGCTGAACGGTCTGTACACATACGACCGCCGGGAGATCAAGGTCGATCCGGTCCGGGTCCGTGAGGTCAACCGCAAGGTCATCGCGGCCGGTGCGGCGGCGGGCGACCGGGAGCCGTTGACGGGCGGTGGCAGCTGGTCCCTCGACGAGGGCTCCGGCACCACCGCCGAGGACGACGGGCCGAACGGCCGGGACCTGACACTCGCCGCGGGCACGACCTGGACCCCCGGCGTCAGCGGCAGCGCGCTGAAGTTCGACGGTCAGGGCCAGTCCGCGCAGACGGACGGGCCGGTCCTCGACACCACCGGCAGCTACTCGGTATCCGCCTGGGTACGGCTCGACGCGCTCCCCGGCAACTACGCCACCGCGGTCAGCCAGGACACGCGGCGCCAGGCCAGCCCGTTCTACCTCCAGTACGGTCAGGGTGCCTTCGCCTTCAGCACGCCCGGCGAGAAGCGGGCCCGGGTGGAGACCACTCCGGAGACGGGCCGCTGGTACCACCTCGTCGGCGTACGTGACGGCGCGGACAACCAGCTCAGGCTGTACGTCGACGGTGAGCCGGCCGCCACGTCGGCCGCCGGACCGGCCTACCCGAGCACCGGCCCGCTGACCGTGGGCCGCGCCCAGTGGGACGGCAACGCGACCGACTTCTGGAACGGGGCGGTCGACCAGGTCCACGCCTACGACAAGGCCCTCACCGACGAGGAGGTGAGGGCTCTGTACATCGAGGAGAAGCCGTAGGTTCCAGGCTCTCCGAGGTCCCGGGGGGGGGCGGGGGGGCCCCCCCTAGCCCCCCGGGGTGGAGCGGGCCCGGCCGCCCCCCCCCCTGGGCACTGGGGGCCCCCGGGGGTCAACCC
>NZ_JBHXNW010000139.1:0-1546 GCF_042717365.1 Streptomyces sp. NPDC058534 | reverse complement strand
CGCGCGCTGGGGTGTCTGTGTACTTACACGAGAGCTGACGCGTTGGCCTGCGCCCACCCCGCCCGCGGGGGGCGCGGCGGCCCCCCCCCCCCGCCCCCCGGATGTTTCAGCGGACCGGGCCGACCGCCACGTTGTCCAAGGAGGCACCGGTGTCGAAGACCCGGACGCCGTTGGCACCGCTGCGGTACATACCGTCGGTGACGGAGATCCTCGGCGTCGTCATGTCGTCCACGTACACCTTGATGGAGGGACCGACGGCCGTGACCCTCACCCGGTGGGTGGATCCGGGGGCGAGGGACGTGTGCGCGGTCCGCAGCGGTGTCCAGGAGTCGGCGACCCGGCCGAGCACGACCTTGCCGCCCCGGCCGATGCCCGCGTAGTACCCGGTGTAGCCGTCCACGCCGACCGACGGCCGGGTCACCCGGAAGGTCAGGCCCGCGTCGCCGCCGCCCGAGCCGAGGCGCACGTCGGCGTCGTAGGTGAAGTCGGCGAAGTCGGTGTCGAGGAGAGCCTTGCCGCCCATGGAGTGCCCCGCCCGGTAGCGTCCGCCGGCGACCGACCAGGAACCGCCGTAGGTCCGCCAGCCGAGGGCGTTCCCGTCGGCGAAGTTGTCCTTCACGCCCATCTGGATGCGCCGGATGGTGCCGTCTGGATTGAAGTACATCCGGTCGTAGGCGAGTTGGCGGTGGTTGCCGTCGGTCTCGCCGAGCGGGCGTCGGTGGTAGACGATGTACCAGATGTCGGTCCCCGGCACGTTGATCACGGAGTTGTGCCCGGATCCCTTGGCGACCGCGGGGTCCTGGGCGAGCACCTTGTCGATCTTCTCGAAGGGCCCGGTCGGTGAGTCCGACATCGCGTAGGACACCGAGTAGTCGGGTCCTGTCCAGCCGCCCTCGGACCACATCAGGTAGTACTTGCCGCCCCGTTCGAACATCTGGGGTCCCTCGACGTAGTCCGCCGGGGTGATCTCCTTGTACGTCGACCCGTCGGCGAAGGTGCCGAGGCTGGTCATGTCCCGGTTGAGCTTGACGACGTTGGCGTGTCGTACTTCGCCCACGAGACGTCGGCCGTCTTCAGGACCTCGCTGTGTTTGGTCCAGTGGACCAGATCCGTCGAGGAGAACGCGTCGAGGTACGTCTGCTCGGCGTAGCTCTTCGAGGTCGTCGGGAACACCCAGTAGCGCCCGTCGTAGCGCGCGGTGTCGGGGTCGGCGTACCAGCCGTCGACGAAGGGGTTGCCGGCTTCGGAGGTCGAGTACTCGGGTGCGGCGACGGCGGCGGAGGGCGAGAGCATCGCGATCAGTCCGCCGGCGAGTACCGAGGCGCAGGACTTGGCGACGAGCCCGGTCGCTCTGACTGTGGTCATGGCTGGGCGACTCCTGTCGGTCGGTGGTGGTGGGGGGGAGTGCACCGGCCGGCGGGTGGACGTGGCGCCGGCCGTGGAATCCGGACCCGGGGCGGGCGGGCGGGCGGGGCCCCGCGGCCCGCGGGGGGGGGGGGCAGAGGACGCGGCGCGGGCGCCGCCCCCGGTGGGGGGGGGGGTCAAG
>NZ_JBHXNW010000138.1:0-10496 GCF_042717365.1 Streptomyces sp. NPDC058534 | reverse complement strand
GAGGATCGGACCAGGGCAAGGCGACCGCACACGGCCACGCCGCGCCCGAAAAGCCCGAAACACCCGGGCAACCACAGAATTCTAGAGACGCTGTCCTGGCGGTCATGGCGCATGGCGGGCGGAGGTGTCGCTGAGTACACCCCCCGATACGGGTTCTGCGCCCAGTGTGGCCCGGCCCGCCGCTCCGTAGCGTCTTCGACGAGGCACCGCACAGGGCGTGCCACACGGAAGGTGATGACGATGTTCCGTTCCCGCACACGCGGCGGTCACGACCAGGGCCCCGCCCCCGAGGCCCTCCGGCTCGTCAAGGTGACCCGGACCTACGGCTCCGCGGAGAACGCCGTGACCGCCCTGGACGGAATCACCCTGAGCCTGGGCCGCGGCACGTTCACCGCGGTGATGGGGCCGTCGGGCTCGGGCAAGTCCACGCTGCTCCAGTGCGCGGCGGGGCTCGACCGGCCGGACAGCGGCATCGTGTGGGTGGACGGCGCGGAGCTGACCGGGGGCACCGAGGCGGAGCTGACCAGGTTCCGGCGGGGCCGGGTCGGGTTCGTGTTCCAGCAGTACAACCTGCTGGACACGCTGACGGTCGCGCAGAACACGGTGCTGCCGCTCAAGCTCGCCGGACGCCGGGTCGACCGCGGGCGGGTCCGCGAGATCCTGACCACCGTCGGTCTCGGGGACCGGCTGGGGCACCGCCCCGCCCAGCTCTCCGGCGGTCAGCGGCAGCGGGTGGCCATCGCCCGCGCCCTGGTCACCGAGCCCCGGGTGATCTTCGCCGACGAGCCGACGGGCGCGCTGGACACGCGCAGCGCCCGGCAGGTCATGCTGCTGCTCCAGGAGGCGGTACGGGTGCACGCGCGGACCGTGGTGATGGTGACGCACGACCCGGTCGCCGCCTCGTACGCGGACTCCGTGGTCTTCCTCGCCGACGGGCGGCTGGCGGGACGGATGGACGCGCCGACCCCGGACGCGGTCGCGGAGCGGCTGGCGCACCTGGGCGACGACGTGACGGCGGGGGTGTGAGCGATGCCGGCACTGGTCCTTCGGTCGATCCGGCAGCGCCCCGGACGGTTCCTCGCGACGCTGCTGTCCGCCTTCCTGGGCGCGGCGATCATCATGACGTTCAACTCGATGCACGACACGGCCGGGCAGGACGGTGTCGACGCGGTCAGCTCGGAGACGCTGGGCACGGCGGCGGGGGTCGTCGGCGGCTACGGGACTTTGCTGGTGTTCTTCGCGGTGGCGTCGACGCTGACGGTCAACGTGCGCCAGCGCACCGCGGAACTGGAGCTGCTGCGCTGCTCGGGGGCGACCCCGGCGCAGATCAAGCGGATGGTCGTGGGTGAGGCGGTGGCCGTGGCGCTGGTGGGCGCCGCGCTGGCGGTCGGCCCGGCGATGCTCGGCGGGCGGGCGCTGCTGGAGATGTTCCAGGACAGCGGGCAGGTGGCGCACTCCGTCGACTACTCCTTCGGCCCGATCGCGCTGGTGAGCGGCGTGGACATCACGCTCCTGGCCGCCGCGGGCGCCGCCTTCCTGGCGGTGCGGCGGGTGACGCGGGGCGGCAGGGAGCGGGCCGGGGCCAGGCGGTGCCTGGCGTACGCCGCGCTGGTCACCGGTGCCTCGGGCGCGGGCTCCACCTTCCTGTTCTCCGCGACGGACGAGGCGCTGATGGCGGCGCCGGCCTACGGGGCGATCCTGCTGTCGGTCGGTCTGGCGCTGCTGTCGCCCGGGCTGCTGCGGGGCGTGCTGAACCGGCTGCCGCTGAGCGGCCCGAGCGGCTGGCTGGCGGTGCGCAACCTGCGTGAGCGGGCCGAGCACCTCGCCGGGATCCTGGTGTCGCTGATCCTGTTCACGGCGGTGTCGACGGCGACGCTCACCATGCAGGCGGTGGAGAGCGACGCGGTGGCGGCCTCCGGGCTGGTCAAGTCGGTCGACGCGAAGAACCTGGAGACGCTCAACCTGACGGTGGTCGGCATCATCGCGGTGTTCGTCTGCGTGATGCTGGTGAACTCGCTGTACGCGGCGACGACGTACCGCTCCCGTGAGTTCGGCCAGCAGCGGCTGGCGGGCGCGACTCCCGGGCAGGTGCTGCGCGTGGTGGCGGTGGAGGGCGTGATCCTGACGTTCACCGGGGTGTTCTTCGGCACGGTGGCCGCGCTGTCCGGTGTGGTGCCGTTCACGGTCGTCCGCACCGACGCGGTGCTGCCGGACCAGTTCGCCGGCGTCTGGCTCGCGATGGTGTCGGTGTCGGCGGCGGTGACGCTGGGGACGAGCCTGGGGACGGCCCGGTGGGTGCTGCGCACGCCGGCGGTCGGGGCGGTGACGCTCGCCGCGTGAGCCGGGTGCGCGAGGGGAGGGGCGACCGCCGGGCGGTCGCCCCTCCCTTCGGCCTCCTCTGCCTTCGGCCTTCCTCTGCCTTCGACCTACTCGTGACAGGGGAGGTGAACAAGCGCTTGGATAGAGCTCGTACGCATCGCACCCGAGCTGGAGGCCCCGGTGTTCACTTCCGTCGACGACGTCTCCGCACGCCTCACCGAGACCGGCTACCTGGCGTCGCCCGCGGTCGCCACGACCGTCTTCCTCGCCGCCCGGCTCGGCAAGCCGCTGCTGGTGGAGGGCCCCGCGGGGGTCGGCAAGACCGAGCTGGCCAAGGCCGTGGCCCGGGTCACCGACGCCCGGCTGGTACGGCTCCAGTGCTACGAGGGCGTCGACGAGTCCCGGGCCCTGTACGAGTGGAACCACGCCAAGCAGTTGCTGCGCATCAGCGCGGGCCGCGACGAGAGCTGGGACGAGGCCCGGACCGACATCTTCGGCGAGGAGTTCCTGCTCACCCGGCCCCTGCTGACCGCGATCCGCGGGGACGACGCCAAGGTGCTGCTGATCGACGAGACCGACAAGGCGGACGTCGAGGTCGAGGGCCTGCTCCTGGAGGTGCTGAGTGACTTCCAGGTGACCGTGCCGGAGCTGGGCACCATCACCGCGTCCCGCCGCCCCTTCGTCGTCCTCACCTCGAACGCGAGCCGCGAGCTGTCCGAGGCGCTGCGCCGGCGCTGCCTGTTCCTGCACATCGGCTTCCCCGAGGAGGAGCTGGAGCGGCGGATCGTGCGGCTGAAGGTGCCGGGGCTGGACGAGGTCCTGGCCGGCTCACTGGTGCGGGTGGTGGGCGCGCTGCGCGCCATGGACCTGCGCAAGGTGCCGTCGGTCGCCGAGACCATCGACTGGGCCCGCACCCTGCTCGCGCTCGGCGCGGACACCCTGGACGAGACCGTCGTACGGGACACCCTCGGCGTCGTCCTCAAGCACCAGGACGACGTCCTTCGGGCCGCCGCCAAGCTCGACCTGGACGCGCTGTGACCACGGGCGTGGCGGAGCGGCTGACGTCGCTGGTGGCGGCGTTGCGGGCACACGGAGTGCGGGTGGGCACCGGGGAGAGCGTGGACGCGGCGCGGGCGGTGGAGTCACTCGGTCTGGCGGACCGGGAGCTGCTCCGCGAGGGCCTGGCGGCGACGCTGCTGCACACCGCGGACCAGCGGCGGGTGTTCGACCCGGTCTTCGACGTGTACTTCCCGCGCGGCGTCGGCGGTCCGGGGACCGGCCCCGCCGGCCGGGACGAGCTGCGCGACCGGCTCGCCGCCGCGCTCGCCGCCGACGACCGGGCGCTGCTGGCCCGGCTGGCCGG
This sequence comes from Streptomyces sp. NPDC058534, assembly GCF_042717365.1. Lineage (NCBI taxonomy): Bacteria > Bacillati > Actinomycetota > Actinomycetes > Kitasatosporales > Streptomycetaceae > Streptomyces > Streptomyces sp. NPDC058534. The sequence goes on along the minus strand of NZ_JBHXNW010000138.1, from coordinate 6,814 downwards.
GGAGGCGGTGGACGGGTTCGGCGCCTACGGTTCCTCCGGTGCGGGCGGCGGCCCGGGCACCCCAGGCTCCTCCCCCGGTTCGGACGGCTGGTCCTCGCACCAGACGCTCGACCGGCTCCGCCCGCAGACCCTGCTCGCCCGGGTCAGGGACGACGTGCGGCAGCGGGGCGGTGGGGCCGGGTTCACGGACCGGCTGCTGGAGGACGAGATCCGGCGCCGTATCGAAGTCTTCCGGCGGCTGGTGGCCGCGGAGGCGCGGCGCCGGGTGGCGGAGCGGCGCGGACGCGACGAGATCGCCCGGCGGGCGGTGGCCCCGACGCCGGACCGCGTCGACTTCCTGCTCGCCGGACAGGCCCAACTGGCCGACCTGCGGCGGACGGTGCGCCCACTGGCCCGCAAGCTCGCGACCCGGCTGACGGCCCGCCGGCGCCGCGCGTCCCGCGGGAGCATCGACCTGCGGCGGACGCTGCGCGGGTCGCTGTCCACGGGCGGCGTGCCGATGAAGCCGGTGCTGCGCCGGCGCCGTCCGGTGCGGCCCGAACTGGTGCTGCTGTGCGACGTGTCGGGGTCCGTGGCGGGATTCTCGGACTTCACCATGCTGCTGGTCCAGGCACTGCACGACCAGTTCGCCAAGGTGCGGGTGTTCGCCTTCGTCAACCGCATCGACGAGGTGACCGGGCTGCTCGCGCACGGCAACGCCGACCCGGAGGGGCTGGGCGCCCGGATCGGTGCGGAGGCGCGGCTCACCGGCTGGCACGGCAGCAGCGACTACGGCGTCGCGCTGGGCGAGTTCGCGGAACGGTACGCCGACGCGGTCGGCCCGCGCACGACCGTCTTCGTGCTCGGCGACGCCCGTACGAACATGAGCGACCCGAACCTGCCCGCCCTGCGGCGGATCACCGAACGCTCGCGACGCGGCTACTGGCTCAACCCCGAACAGCGCTCCCGCTGGGGCACCGGCGACTCGGCGGCCCCGGCGTACGCCGAGCTGATCGAGATGCACGAGTGCCGTAACGTACGTCAACTCGGCGCGCTGGTGTCCCGGTTGCTGCCGGTGTGATGTGACGGCTCTAGTCGGCCTTGGCGTACTCCTTCGCCATGGCGCCGGCGAAGTCGTACACGACGCACTGTCCGTCGCCGACGACCCAGGCGTCGTGGCCCGGTGAGCAGACGAACACGTCGCCCGGCCCCACCTCGCTGTCGGTGCCGTCGTCCATGTGGATGTGCATGCGTCCCTCCACCACGTAACAGTTGTGGTGGATCATGCAGCTGTCGGTGCCCGCGATCGGCGCCACCGACTCCGACCAGCGCCAGCCCGGCTCGAAGGTGGCGACGGCGAAGTCGAGTCCCTCCATGTGCACGGCCTCGAGGTGGCCGCGCGGGAAATCGCGGCGCTCGTCGGGCTTGTCGAGCGTCTTTGCCTGCAACATGACGCTCCTCCTTTTCCTGGCCTTCCCTGGGCCCACCACTCCATCGTCCGCCTGTCAAGTCGGCGGCGCCATCCGGGGGACGGGTGTGATCAGCGGGGTGCGCCGCAGAGTTCGGCGAAGCGGGCGGCGTCCACGTTGCCACCGGAGGCGACGAGGGCGGACCGGACGTCGTCGAGGGTGACCGGCGGGGTGGTGGTCGTCACGGGTGGCCTCCGGCGGGGTCGGCGGCCGGGGCGGTCACGGCGCGGGCCTGGGAGAGGTAGTGGTAGGCGGAGGCCCGGGAGATGCCGAGCCGGGCGGCGACGTGCTCGACCGAGCGGCGTACGGCGAACACTCCGCGCCCGTCCAGGTCGCGGAACAGCTCCAGGCGCTGGGCGCGGTCCAGCGCCGCCCAGCCGGCGCCCCGGCGCAGCGGGTGGGCGTCGACGATGGCCTCGACCACCGCGTCGATGTCGTCGCCGAAGGTGGTGGCCGGCGGATCGGCGGGGGTGCCCGCGGTCCCGGCCAGGGCACCGAGCAGGGCGTGCGCCCGGTCGACGGCGGTGACGTCCAGGTTGACGCACAGGGCGCCGAACACGGCGCCCGTGGAGTCGCGCAGCACCATCGTGGAGGACTTCAGCAGGGTGCCACCGTCCGTGCGCGTGACGTAGTTCAGCTCGTCCCGGGCCTCGTCGCCGCGGGCCAGGACGCGCATGCCGATCTCGCTCATCGCCCCGCCGACCGTCCGCCCGGTCACCGAGCCGGCGACCGCGACCACCGACCGCTCGGGGTCCCGGTAGTCGTGCAGGACCGCCTCGCAGACCGGCCCGAACGTGGCGGCGATCCCGTCGACGACCGGGCGCAGGGTGGCGAGGACCGCGTCGCGCTCGGCGTCCAGCGCCGTTTCGCTCATCAGGGGCTCCTTGCTCGGACTCCCATGGGACTCCAACAGGAATCAGACTACACGTCCAGCTCCTGGACTGGCAGTCCAGAGCGACCTGCGCACGGCGGTGCTGTCATTGCGCCGCCGGGTCTGGCACCCTTCCCGGCACCTCGCACTGTCCGAGTCCCTCGTACGGAGGTCGTTCCGCCATGCCCAAGGACGCCAGGTCCCCGAAGAAACTGCGCAGCAACCGCGCGGCACTCACGCACAAGGTCGGGTACGCGCTGCGCCACCCCGAGCGGGTCGGCCCCTACGTCCGCCGGGCCGGGCGGGACGCGTGGCTGCGGCTCAGGCACCCCGACCACGTCGGCTACTACCGGGCCGTGATGGCCTCCGACACCCGCCGTGACCCCGAGGCCGCGGTCGGCAGCCGGACCCACGACCGCTGGCTGGCGCTCGGGCAGATGCAGTTCGACTACCTCGCCGAGCACGGGCTGCGCCCGGAGCACCGCATGCTCGACATCGGCTGCGGCAACCTGCGCGGCGGCTGGCGCTTCATCGACCACCTCGACGCCGGCCACTACTACGGCATCGACATCTCGCCGGACATCCTCATCGCCGCCAAGCAGACCCTGACCGAGCGCGGACTCCAGGCCAAGCTGCCCCACCTGACCCTCACCGGGGACCTCCGGCTGGAGTTCCTGCCCGACGGCCACTTCGACGTCGTCCACGCGCACAGCGTCTTCTCGCACTCCCCGCCGAGCGTCATCGACGAGTGCCTCCGCAACGTGGGCCGCGTCCTGACCGACACCGGGTTCTTCGACTTCACCTTCGACCGCACGGAGGGCACCGAGCACCAGGTGCTGCGCGAGGACTTCTACTACCGCACGGACACCCTGCTCACGCTGGCCGCCCAGCACAACCTGCACGCGCGGTTCATGGAGGACTGGGAGAAGCGGCCGCACGGTCAGTCCAAGATCAGGGTGAGCCGCTCGCCGCTGCCGTCCTAGCCGGCCCGCCGCGTCACCGCCGGGGCCGGAGCACCGTGGATCCGGCCCCGGCGCCCGCCCGCGCGTACCTCCTCCTGTGTGATCACTCCGCAAGCCCTGCCCGTTCCAGGTGTTTTGTCTGCTTAGCATGCGGGTCCGTCACGCCCCGTACGAGAGGACACCAGATGGCGCCCACGGGCCGTCACAGCGCACTGGCCGAGCGGGCGTTCTCCCCGCACGACGCGGTGCTGGGCGCCGCCGTCCGGCGCCTCGGCCGCAGGCGCTTCCTCACCGTGACCGCGGCCGCCGCGGCACTCGCCTTCGCCACCAACCGGCCGGCCCGCGGCGCGGTCGCCGCCCCCGAACGCGAGGCCGCCCGGATCACCAAGGACCCCTTCACCCTCGGCGTCGCCTCCGGCGACCCGCTGCCGGAATCGGTGCTGCTGTGGACCCGGCTGGCGCCCGAGCCGTTCCTGGAGGACGGCGGGATGGGCACGGAACGGGTCACGGTCGAGTGGGAGGTGGCCGTCGACGAGTACTTCGCGGCGGTCCTGCTCCGGGGCACCGCCGAGGCGCACGCCGAGTACGCCCACAGCGTGCACGTCGACGTGAAGGGCCTGACGCCCGGCACCGTCTACTACTACCGCTTCCGCGCCGGCGCCTGGCTCAGCCCGGCCGGCCGCACCCGCACCGCGCCGCCGGCGAGCAGCGCCACGTCGGGTCTGAGGATCGCGACCGTCGCCTGTCAGGCGTACCAGGACGGCTACTACACGGTGCACCGGCACGTCGCCCAGGACGACGTCGACGTGGTCTTCCACCTCGGCGACTATCTGTACGAGTACGCGGTGAACTCGGCGGGCGGCGAGCGCAACTACACCGACGTCAGGCTGCCCGACGTGTTCAACCGCGAGACGATGACCCTCGCGGACTACCGGATGCGGTACGCGCTCTACAAGAGCGACGAGGACCTCCAGGCCGCGCACGCCGCGCACCCGTTCGTCGTGACCTGGGACGACCACGAGACCGAGAACAACTACGCCGCGAGCATGCCCGAGAACGGCATCCCGCCGGAGGGGTTCCTGCTGCGGCGGGCCGCCGCCTACCGCGCGTACTGGGAGAACCAGCCGCTGCGCGCCGCCCAGCTGCCGCAGGGACCGGACGCCCGGCTGTACCGCCGGCTGCACTGGGGCACGCTCGCCCAGTTCGACTTCCTCGACACCCGCCAGTACCGCTCCGACCAGGCGTACGACGACAGGCCGCACGCCCCCGGGCCCGAGTCCGACGACCCGGCGCGCACCATGACGGGCGCCGCGCAGGAGCAGTGGCTGCTGGACGGCTGGCAGGGCTCGACCGCGCTGTGGAACGTGATGCCCCAGCAGGTCTGCTTCTCCCAGCGCAAGTTCGACGACACCGCCGACGCCGCGCTCTCGATGGACGCCTGGGACGGCTACCGCGCCTCGCGCGACCGGGTCGTCGCCGGGGCGAAGGCCGCCGGGGTCGACAACTGGCTGATCCTCACCGGCGACGTGCACGTGGGCTACGCCCTCGACGTCAAGGAGGACTTCGACGACCCGGCGTCCGCCATCGTCGGCACCGAGATCGCCTGCACCTCGGTGGCCAGCGGCCGGGACGGCGTGGAGCAGCCCGCCAACCGGGACCTGTACCTGCGGGCCAACCCGCACATGAAGTTCTACAACGGCAAGCGCGGCTACGTCCGGGTGGAACTGGACCGTCAGGCCGCCCACCTGGACTTCCGGACCGTGTCCGCCGTCAGCACACCCGGCGCCGCGATCACCACGGCCGCGTCCTTCGTCACGGAGGCGGGCGCACCGGGGCTGCAGCCCGCCTGAGCCCCGGGGCCGGCGGACGGGCGGGTGTTCCGCGTACTGCACTTGGCACCCACCGCGTCCCCCATAGCGCGAAAGACAGCCGGGGCCGGTATCGCGGCCGGTCTTTCCGGCAACACCTGTGACTTCGTCGCAGTCGCACCGTGACCCACGGTCGCGCACCGAACACCGCTGTCTCGCACAGCCCTCGAAGGAGGCACATCGCATGGTCGGCAGACACGCCGCGCGCAGCCGCCGCGCAGCCCTGACCGCGCTCGGCGCCCTGGCCCTGACCGCACTCCCCTCGGCCGCGTCGGCCGCGCCGCAGCCCGCTCCCGGTGCGCAGCCCGCCGCCGTCCGAACGCCCGCCCCGGCGGCACCGTCGGCGCGGATGCTGCGTGCGATGGAACGCGACCTCAGGCTGTCGCCCGGGCAGGCGGCGGTCCGGCTGGCCAACGAGACGGAGGCGGGAACGCGCGCGGGCATGCTGCGCAACACGCTGGGCGACCGCTTCGCGGGGGCCTGGGTGAGCGGCGCGACCTCCGCCGATCTGACGGTCGCCACCACGGACGCGGCGGACACCGCCGCCATCGAGGCGGGCGGCGCCAAGGCGGCGGTCGTCGAGCGGGGCCTGGCCGAACTGCGCTCCGTCAAGGAGAAGCTGGACGCCGCCGCCGTCCGGGTACGCACCGGGCAGACGCCGGTCTGGTACGTAGACGTGAAGACCAACCGGGTCGTGGTCCAGGCCACCAGCCGGTCCGCGGCGGGCACCTTCGTCGAGACCGCCGGTCTGGCGGGCCAGGACGTGGGCGTCCGCGTCTCCCCGAACCAGCCGCGGCTGCTGACGGACCTGGTCGGCGGTGACGCCTACTACATCAACGACCAGGCCCGCTGCTCCATCGGGTTCTCGGTCACCAAGGACGACCAGCAGGGCTTCGCCACGGCCGGGCACTGCGGCGACCCGGGCGCCACCACCACCGGGTTCAACGAGGCCGCCCAGGGCACCTTCCAGGCCTCGACCTTCCCCGGGAAGGACATGGCCTGGGTGGGCGTCAACTCGGACTGGACCGCGACGCCGGACGTGAAGGGCCAGGACGGCGTGAAGGTCCAGATCGCCGGCTCGGTGGAGGCACTCGTGGGCGCCTCGGTGTGCCGCTCGGGCTCCACCACGGGCTGGCGCTGCGGCACCATCCGGCAGCACGACACGAGTGTCACCTACCCCCAGGGCACCGTGAACGGGCTGACCGAGACGACGGTGTGCGCCGAACCCGGCGACTCGGGCGGCCCCTTCGTCTCGGGCACCCAGGGCCAGGGCACCACGTCCGGCGGCTCCGGTGACTGCACGAACGGCGGGACCACCTTCTACCAGCCGATCAACCCGATGCTCAGCGACTTCGGCCTCACCCTGAAGACCACCTCGGCCGCGGCCGGGACGCCCGCGCCGCCGCAGGACAACGCGGCGGCGGACGCGTGGGCCGCGGGCCGCGTCTACGAACCGGGCGCCACGGTGTCCCACGCGGGCGTGCGCTACCGGTGCCTGCAGAGCCACCAGGCGCAGGGCGTGGGCTCGCCGGAGAGCACGCCGGCCCTGTGGCAGCGGGTCTGACGAACGGCCGGCCGCCGTGGGGCGGCCCTGGGGGCCGGGGGCCCCCCCCCGGCGCGCCCCCCCCCCCCGGGGGGGGGGGTGGGTGGGGGGGGGCCGCGGCG
>NZ_JBHXNW010000137.1:10196-10943 GCF_042717365.1 Streptomyces sp. NPDC058534 | reverse complement strand
GCCTTCGGTGTCGGGCAGGACCTGCGCCGTTTCGCGGTCTCAGACCTTCGCCGGCTCCGGCATGACGGTGACCTGGACGTCGCGCACGCCGTCGACGGTGACCTGCGCGACGCCGTCGATGTCCTTCAGCTCGGAGACGACCGTCCGGTCGAGCCGGTCGGCCAGCGCCTGCTGGTCCTCGTCCGAGGTGACGGCGAGGACGACGGTCGGGATGTCGTCCGTCGAGCCGGAGATGACCTGCGGGTCGACGTCGTCGGGGAGCTGCGCGCGGGCCCGGTTGACGGCCTGCTGGACGTCGGCGACCAGCTGCTGGGTGTTCGGGCCGTAGTCGAAGGACGCCATGATGACGGCGTTGCCCTCACTGGCGGTGGCGGTGACGCCCGGTATCCCGTCGACGGCTTCGAGGCTGTCCTCGCTCGGCTCGACGACCTGCTTCTCGACCACGTCCGGCGAGGCACCCTGGTACGGCGCGAGCACGGACACCATGGGCAGTTCGATGGTGGGCAGCAGCTGCTGCTTGAGCTGGGGGATCACGATCGCGCCGAAGAAGACCACCCGCCACCTACGCCGACAACACCAGACCGAAACAACCCCACCCCGTCCACGCGGCCCCAAAACCACCCCCGGCAAGACGCACCCCACCCCCGGCAGGCCCAGCCCCGCCGGACACCGCAGCACCCGGCGGCAGCCCGCTGCCGTGGCGGGGCGCGGGGGGGGGGGGCGGTCGGAGCCGGCGGGGGGCGCGAC
>NZ_JBHXNW010000137.1:0-10187 GCF_042717365.1 Streptomyces sp. NPDC058534 | reverse complement strand
CACCCGGCGGCAGCCCGCTGCCGTCCCGGACCTCGGTCCGGGCCTTCCCACTTCCCGCCGTGCGCCCGAAGCGCGCACGGTCCCCGCCACCACCCCCACCAGGGTGGTCAAGCATCCGGCGGGGCATGACACCCAGACACCAGCCGCACACCAGCCGGTAACATGGGGTCAGGGTCTCTCTTCTGTGGCCGAGCGGAGGGGACGGGGCACATCTGTACGCCCACTCCAACACCCTGGGCCATGGGCGGCCCCGGTTCCCCAGCCCACAGGTCCATTTCCTTATCCGGCGCCTACTCCCGCCGCAGTACACGCGGGTAGAGGTCACTCCACCCTTGGACGTACCAGCCCGGATTCGTACGCGATCACGACCAGCTGGGCCCGGTCGCGGGCGCCCAGCTTGGCCATGGCCCGGTTCACGTGGGTCTTCACGGTGAGCGGGCTGACCTCGAGACGCTCGGCGATCTCGTCGTTGGAGTGCCCGCCGGCGACCTGGACCAGCACCTCGCGCTCCCGCCCGGTCAGCGTCTCCAGCCGTTCGGCGCGGGCGGGGTCGCTGTCCGCCCCGGCCGTGCCGTCCTGGGCGAGGAAACGGGCGATCAGACCCTTGGTGGCGGCCGGTGACAGCAGCGCCTCCCCGCCGGCCGCGACGCGGATCGCGCTGAGCAGTTCGTCCGGTTCAGAGCCCTTGCCGAGGAAGCCCGAGGCGCCCGCGCGCAGCGACTGCACCACGTAGTCGTCGACCTCGAAGGTGGTCAGTATGACGACACGGACGTGGGCGAGGGCGGGGTCGGCGCTGATCAGGCGGGTGGCCGCGAGGCCGTCGGTGCCGGGCATCCGGATGTCCATCAGCACCACGTCGGCCCGCCGCTCGGCGGCCAGCCGGGCCGCCTCCGCGCCGTCGGACGCCTCCCCCACCACCTCCATGTCGGGCTCGGAGTCGACCAGCACCCGGAAGGCGCTGCGCAGCAACGCCTGGTCGTCGGCGAGCAGGACACGGATCGTCATACGGGGTCCTCCGCGGCATCGGTGCGGCTTCTGACCGGAAGGATCGCATGGACCCGGAAGCCGCCTCCGTAGCGGGGACCGGTGGTGAGGGTGCCGCGCACGGCGGTGACGCGCTCGCGCATACCGAGGAGCCCGTGGCCGCCGCTGTCCGGGGTCGCGCCGTCTCCGCCGCCGTCGCCGTCGCCGGTCCCGTCGTCGAGGACGGTCACCTCGATGTTCGGCCCCACCCGTACGACGCTGACCTCGGCCTTCGCCCGCTGTCCCGCGTGCTTGCGGACGTTGGTCAGGGCCTCCTGGATGATCCGGTAGGCGGCCAGGTCGACGGCGGCGGGCAGTTCGGTGCCCTGGTCGGCGCGGGCCACCTCGACGGGCAGCCCGGCGTGGTGGAAGGTGCCGACGAGTTCGTCCAGCCGGTCGAGGCCGGGAGCGGGCTCGGTCGGCGCCTCCGGGTCGCCGGACTGGCGAAGCAGCCCGACGGTGGCCCGCAGCTCGTCCAGCGCGCTGCGGCTGGCCTCCCGTACGTGCGCGAGGGCCTCCTTGGCCTGGTCGGGCCGCTTGTCCATGACGTGCGAGGCGACCCCGGCCTGGACGTTGACCAGGGCGATGTGGTGGGCGACCACGTCGTGCAGGTCGCGGGCGATCCGCAGCCGCTCCTCCGCGACCCGGCGGCGGGCCTCCTCCTCGCGGGTGCGCTCGGCCTTCTCGGCCCGGTCCCGGATGGCCTGCACGAAGGCGCGGCGGCTGCGGACGGCGTCCCCGGCGCTGGCACCGATGCCTGTCCAGGCGAAGACGGCGAGGTTCTCCTGCGCGTACCAGGGCAGCGTCCCGAACAGCATGGCGGCGCCGGTCAGCACCGCCATGGTGAGCAGGCCGACCCGCCATGTGGTGGGGCGGTCGGTGGAGGCGGCGACGGTGTAGAGGGCGATGACGGCGGACATCACCACGGGTGCGCGGGGGTCGCCCGTGATGCTCTCGACGACGGAGACGCAGCCCGTGACGCCGAGGACCACCAGCGGGGCGCGGCGGCGGAAGGCGAGGGCGGCGGCGCCGACGGCCATCAGGACCAGGCTCAGCACGGCGGGCGTGCGCAGACTCCAGGTGACGCCCTCGGGGCCGTGCGGGTCCGCGAAGGAGCCCGCGACCATGCACACCAGGACCGCCGCGGCGAGGGCGGTGTCCAGTGCGGAGGGGTGGGCGCCGAGGGTGCAGCGGGCGCGGGCGAGGGTGCTCACGGCTGTTTACGGTAGCTGGAGTGGGCGTGGGTTGTTACTGGGCCCGTGTGCAGTGGGCGTCTGCTGGGGGCTGCGCCCCCAGACCCCCGCAATCGGCCTGGACGGCCTCGTCCTCAAACGCCGGACGGGCTGAAAGATCCGGACGGGCCGAAAGGCGAAGCCAATCCTTCACCCGCCCGGGATGAGGCCGTCGTCGCTCAGCAGCTCCTTGACCTCCTCCAGGGTGGCGTCCGGGGAGGGGAGGATGAGGTCCGACGGCTCCAGGGAGTCCTCCGGGAGGGGCTCGCCGAGGTCGCGGACCTTGGTGAGGAGGGCCTGGAGGGTCGCGCGGAAGCCGGGGCCGTCGCCGTTCTCCATTTCGGCCAGGAGTTCGTCGTCCAGCTTGTTCAGCTCCGCGAGCCGGTCGTCGGCCAGCGTCAGCTGTCCCTCCCCCATGATCCGTACGATCATGTCGGCCCTCCTAGGCGCGTGGGCTACTGCTTGTCGAAGCGCGGAGTGTCCTGCGGCTGCTGCTGGGCCTGCGACTGAGCCTGCGTCTTGCCCTGGTCCTCGCCGCCCTCGATGGCCTGCCGGTCGGAGGTGCTGCCACCGGCCAGCTCGGCCTTCATGCGCTGGAGCTCCAGCTCTACATCCGTACCACCGGAGAGCCGGTCCAGCTCGGCCTGGATGTCGTCCTTGTGCATGCCGGACTGGTCGTCGAGGGCACCGGAGGCGAGCAGCTCGTCGATGGCACCGGCGCGGGCCTGGAGCTGGGCGGTCTTGTCCTCCGCCCGCTGGATGGCCAGGCCGACGTCGCCCATCTCCTCGGAGATGCCGGAGAACGCCTCTCCGATGCGGGTCTGGGCCTGGGCCGCCGTGTAGGTGGCCTTGATGGTCTCCTTCTTCGTGCGGAAGGCGTCCACCTTGGCCTGGAGCCGCTGGGCCGCCAGGGTGAGCTTCTCCTCCTCGCCCTGGAGGGTGGCGTGCTGCGTCTCCAGGTCGGTGACCTGCTGCTGGAGGGCGGCCCGGCGGGAGAGCGCCTCGCGGGCGAGGTCCTCACGGCCCAGCGCCAGCGCCTTGCGGCCCTGGTCCTCCAGCTTGCCCGACTGGGACTGGAGCTGGTTGAGCTGCAGCTCCAGGCGCTTGCGGCTGGTCGCCACGTCGGCGACCCCGCGGCGCACCTTCTGCAGCAGCTCCAGCTGCTTCTGGTACGAGTAATCGAGGGTCTCGCGCGGGTCCTCGGCCCGGTCCAGGGCCTTGTTGGCCTTCGCGCGGAAGATCATCCCCATACGCTTCATGACACCGCTCATGGGCTTCGCGCGCCCCCTTCTGGCCGACTCCGGCTCCAGCGACTGCAACAGAACCCACAGTACGGGCCCTGCATCCATTACCGCACTGTTCGGGGACGGATGCGCTCATCCCCAAGGACGACTGCGTACGCTCCCGATCCGGCGCAAGGAGTAGGTGCTCCCCGGGGTTGTCCCGAATGACCGGTGTCCGAGGGCGTGCACAACGTCCCCTCTGTCCACTTACTGACGACCGGCGTTGCCGGATCGTTCCCCACCGGACTGGGGTACACACCCCCGCACCCCGTACCCTTGGGTTTTGTGTTCCGTAGCCGTGCCAAGGATGAGAAGGCCCAGAGCGCCAGCGCGCCGGTGACCGACTCCACTCAGACCCGTGACCCGCAGGCCCCCAAGGGCAGGCCCACGCCCAAGCGCAGCGTGGCCCAGTCCCAGCGCCGCAGCGTCTCCAATACACCGTTGACGCGCAAGGACGCCGCCAAGCGGCAGCGCGAGGAGCGGCGGACCGCGATGGCGCGCCAGCGCGAGGCGCTGGCGAAGGGGGACGAGCGATACCTGCCGGCCCGCGACAAGGGCCCGGTCCGCAGGTTCGCGCGCGACTTCGTCGACTCGCGGTTCAACATCGCGGAGTACTTCCTGCCGATGGCCGTGATCATTCTCGTGCTGAGCATGGTCCGCGTGGCCTCGCTGCAGAACGTCGCGCTGCTGCTGTGGCTGGTCGTGATCGTGCTGATCGTGCTGGACTCGATCGTCACCGGCGTCCGGCTGAAGAAGCGCCTCGCCGAGCGCTTCCCCGGCGAGCGCCTGCGCGGCGCCGTCGCCTACGCCCTGATGCGTTCGCTCCAGATGCGTCGCCTGCGGCTGCCCAAGCCCCAGGTCAAGCGCGGGGAGCGGCCCTGAGCGCGACGCCTTTCGCCGGTGACGCGGCCGAGACCTGGACAGCGGGACTGCCGGGTCTGCGGAACGTCGTACGGCAGGAGATGGTGGCGCGACAGCTGGACGAGCAGATAGCCGGCCGTTTCGCCGTGGGCCGTCGCCTGCGGGTGCTCGACGTCGGCATGGGCCAGGGCACCCAGGCGCTGCGGCTGGCACGGGCCGGGCACCAGGTGACCGGCGTGGAGCGGGACGCCACGATGATCGCCGCGGCGCGGGACGCGCTGGCCGGCCAGCCGGAGGGCATCCGGGAGCGGATGCGGATCGTCGAGGGCGACGGCCGGGACACCGGCGTGCACTTCCTGCCCGGCAGCTTCGACGTGGTGCTCTGCCACGGCGTACTGATGTACGTCGAGGAACCCGATCCGCTGCTCGCGGGGCTGGCCCGGATGCTCGCGCCGGGCGGCCTGCTCTCCCTCCTGGTGCGCAACGGCGACGCGCTCGCCATGCGCCCCGGACTGCACGGCGACTGGGCCGGCGCGCTGACCGCCTTCGACACCACGAACTACCGGAACCGCCTCGGCCTCGATGTGCGCGCGGACCGGCTGGCGACGCTGACGGCGAAGCTCGCGAGCATCGGCGCCCCGCTGCACGCCTGGTACGGCGTCCGGATCTTCACGGACACGGCGACCGACGAGCCCGCTCCCCCGGCCGGCCTCGAACCCCTGCTGGCCGCCGAGGAACGAGCCGGCCGCACGGACCCGTACCGCGGGATCGCGGCGCTGCTGCACCTGTGCGGAGTGCGCGGCTGAGGTCTGTCCCATGGCTGCCCGGCGCCCGTTCGGGTGTTCACCGGAAGCCGCCGCCGGGGTGCGCGGTGAGACTCGGGGCATGGACGCTTCCCGTACCCGTGCGCCACGCCGGCTCGGTCCCGTCGCCGCGTCGGCCTGCGCCCTGCTGCTGGCGACCGGCTGTTCCGGATCCGACCGGGGCTCCGCCGGCGCGCGGGAGGGCGACACGGCACAGGCCGTCGCGCCGCACGCGGCCAACGACCTCCAGGCCGACTACGAGCGGGTGATCAAGGACGTACTGCCGTCGGTCGTGCAGATCCAGGCGGGCGACTCCCTGGGGTCGGGGGTCGTGTACGACGACAAGGGCCACGTCGTCACCAACGCGCACGTCGTCGGGGACGGCGAGTCCTTCCGGGTGACGACGGCCCGCAGCGAGGGCGCCCTGGCCGCGCGGCTCGTCTCCTCGTACCCCGAGCAGGACCTGGCGGTCATCAAGCTGGACCGGGTGCCGGACGGGCTGAAGGCGGCCCGTTTCGGGGACTCCACGAAGGTCGCGGTCGGGCAGATCGTGCTGGCGATGGGCTCGCCGCTCGGCCTGTCCTCCAGCGTGACGCAGGGCATCGTGTCGGGGACCGGACGGACGGTCACCGAGGGCCGCAGCGGGGGCGGTACCGGCGCGACCATCGCCAACATGGTGCAGACGTCCGCGGCCATCAACCCCGGCAACAGCGGTGGCGCCCTGGTGAACCTCGACGGGCAGGTCATCGGCATCCCGACGCTGGCGGCGACCGACCCGGGCATGGGCGACAGCGCGGCACCGGGCATCGGCTTCGCGATCCCGGCGTCGATGGTGCGGACGGTCGCCGACCAGATCGTGAAGGACGGCCGGGTCACCGACTCGGGCCGCGCGGCGCTGGGCATCACCGCCCGTACGGTCGTCGACGACGACTACCGTCCCGCGGGCGTGGCCGTCGTCGAGGTGAGCGACGGCGGGGCCGCGGACGACGCGGGAATGCGTCCCGGCGACGTCATCGTCAAGGTCGGGGACACCGACATCACCACCATCACCTCCCTGGCCGAGGCACTGGCGTCGATGGCGCCGGGCGACCGGACGAAGGTGACCTACACCCGGGACGGCGACGAGCGCACCGCCGAGGTGACGCTGGGCGAGCAGTGACGGGGACGCGACGACCGCCCCCGCCCGCTCCTCGCGCCTACGCCTACGCCTCAGAAGCCTCGGCGTCGTCGGCGCTCCCGGCCTCCTCGGCGTGCAGGCTCATCGGGCCGTAGATCTCGGTGGCGTCCTCGAAGAGCCGCACCTGGTCCGCGCCGCCCTCCTTGAGCTGCTGCCAGTACTCCCCGATCCAGGACTCGGCGTCCCCTTGCGTGGTGAACTCCTCGGGCTGCACCGCGGGCTGGACCTCCGTCCCGCCGGCCGTCTCGAACCGCCACGTCCATGCCGCCATGTACGCCTCCAGGATATGAGCACATGCAGAGCGGAAGCCGGATCTTGGTCCGGCCTCCGACCGCAGCCTATGCGCTGAGCGGGGTGCGCCGTACAAGGCGGTGCGTGCTCCTTGGGGGGCCTCGGGCGCGCACGTCGCCGGGTGACCGGCGAAAATCGGGTGCGTGGACGTGACTCTGCTCGGCACCGGTGCCCCCGCGGGACTCCCCCGCCCCGACTGTCCCTGCGCGGCCTGTGCCGCGGCGCAGGGCGAGCAGGTACGCGCGGCGACCGCGTTGCTGGTCGACGGTGCGCTGTTGCTCGACCTGACGCCGGGCGCCGCGTTCGCCGCGGCCCGCGCCGGGCGCTCCCTGACCGGCGTACGGCAGGTGCTGCTCTCCCATCCGCACGACGGGCCCGCGGTGGAGGTGCCGGCCGGGCTGCCGCAGCCGGGGCGGGTGCCGGACGGGCGGGAGCTGGCGCTGCTGACCGGGCACCGGGTGCGGGCGGTGGCGCTGGACGCGCCGGGCACCGGTTACGCCGTGACGGGTCCGGACGGCCGGCGGCTCCTCTACGTGCCGCCGGGCGGCGCCCCGGCCGGTCTGGAGGAGCCCGCGGAGCCGTACGACCTGATCCTCGCGGACGTGGTCGGGCGGCCGGACGCGCTGGCGAAGCTGCGGGCGGTCGGCGCGGCGGGCCCGACCACGGACGTCGTCGCCGTCCATCTGGACCACGACGTGCCGCCGGGCCCGGAACTGGCGCGGCGGCTCGCGGCGGGCGGGGCGAGGGCCGTGCCCGACGGCACGACGCTGACGGTGGGCGCCTACGAGGCCGTACCCGACGTACCGCGGCGCACCCTGGTGCTGGGCGGCGCGCGGTCGGGCAAGTCGGTGGAGGCCGAGCGCCGCCTGGAGTCCTTCCCGGACGTGCTGTACGTGGCCACCGGCGGCTCCCGCAACGGCGACACCGAGTGGGCGGCCCGGGTCTTCGCCCACCGGGAACGGCGCCCGGGTTCGTGGCGCACCGCCGAGACCTGCGACCTGGTACCGCTGCTGAAGGACGACGGCCCGCCCCTCCTGGTCGACTGCCTGTCGCTGTGGCTGACGGACGCGATGGACGCGGTCGGCGCGTGGGACGACGCGGAGTGGGCCGGCGGGGGCGAACGGGCCCTCAGGGACCGGGTACGGGAGTTGACGGAGGCGGTCCGCGCCACCCGGCGCACGGTCGTCGCGGTGTCGAACGAGGTGGGCTCGGGCATCGTCCCGGCCACCGCGTCCGGCCGCCGTTACCGGGACGAACTCGGGCGGCTGAACGCGGCGTTCGGATACGAGTGCGAACAGGTGCTGCTGGTGGTGGCGGGCCAGGCCCTGGTGCTACGCGGCTGACCCGTCCCGGCGCGCGATGACCCGATGCCCCCGGGCACCGCCCAGCACCGTGCAGCCCTGGGCCAGCAACTCGGCGGCCAGGCCCACGGGGTGCGCGGGAGACAGCCGACGCGGGTCCGCGACACCAACGAGCAGATGACCACCGGGCCGCAACACCCGCACGGCGGCCCGCAGCTCCCCACGGGGGTCGGAAACGCTCTCCAGATACTGGAAGAGACTCACGACGTCGTAGCGGGCGCGCAGCCGGGGCGCGATGTGCGGGTCCGTCAGCCGCCCCACGAACGCCTCCTCGACCCGCTCCACCGCACGGGCCCGCAGCACACGGTGGGTGGCGTCCAGACCGTCGAACGAGGTGTACGGGAAGTGCGCGCGGGCGGTGTGCGGGAAGTCGGCGTCGCCGGTGCCGACGTCCAGCCAGCTCTCGGGCTCGGGGCAGTGGCGGAGCATCGCGCGGGCGGCGAGCGAGTGTCTCAGCCGGACACCGGCCCGGACCGCCGGGTGCCCGGACTCCGCCGGGAGCGGCGGATTCCGGAACCCGTGCCGACAGTCCGCACACCGTTCGAGCACGGACCGGCCGGGCTCGCCCTGCCGCGGCTCCTCACGGCGCGTCCGTGCCCGCAGCCGACGCGAGCCGCACCAGGGGCAGTCCGCGCGGTACGGCCCGTAGCGGGGGACGGGAGGCACCGAGGGGGCGGGGGGTGCGGACATGGGCGGCTCCCGAGACGAGTACGTACGACAATCCAGGCAAAACGTTACGTAGCTGAACGCGTCAAGGGGTGCAACGACGCCGCCCGGGCGCGCTGCCCACGGGCCCTCCTTGGTGTTCGACCGGGGCCGGTACTGTTCGGCGAATGAGCTCGCTGAATCTCGACGACTTCACCGACCTGATCGAGCGCCCGGACGGCGGCGTACGTCGCGACGCGGAAGCGCGCCGGGAGCGTCAGGTCGTTCCGCCCGGAGCGCTGGGCCGCCTGGACGACCTGGGCGAGTGGCTGGCCGCGGCGCAGTCCGCCGTACCGGTGCGGCCCGTCGAACGGCCCCGGGCCGTGCTCTTCGCCGGCGACCACAGGATCGCCGAACTGGGTGTCTCGGCGCGGCCCGCGGGCGGTGCGGGCGAGTTGGTGCGCGAGGTGCTGGAGGGCGGCCGGCCGGTGTCGGTGCTCGCCCGGCGGCTCGGTGTGCCGGTCCGCGTCGTCGACATGTCCCTGGACTGCGACCCCGAGACGCTGCCGGCCGAGGTGGCGGGACACCGGGTACGGCGGGGCGGCGGGCGCATCGACGTCGAGGACGCGCTGACCCTGGAGGAGGCGGAGGCCGCCTTCCGGGCCGGGATGGCGGTGGCCGACGAGGAGGCCGACTCGGGCACGGACCTGGTGGTGCTCGGCGATGTGAGCGTGGGCGGGACGACGGCGGCGGGCGTGCTGGTCGCGGCGCTGTGCGGGACCGACGCGTCGGTCGTCACCGGGCGGGGCGGGCTGCCCATCGACGACCTGGCCTGGATGCGGAAGTGCGCGGCGATCCGCGACGCGTTGCGCCGCGCCCGGCCGGTACTGGGCGACCAGATGCAGCTTCTCGCCACGGTGGGCGGCGCGGACCTCACCGCCATGACGGGCTTCCTGCTCCAGAGCGCGGTGCGGAAGATGCCGGTGATCCTGGACGGCGTCGTGTCGGCCGCGTGCGCGCTGGTCGGACAGCGGGTCGCCTTCCGGGCACCGGACTGGTGGCTGGCGTCGCACGACAGCGGCGAGCCGGGCCAGGCGAAGGCGCTGGACCGGATGGCCCTGGAGCCGCTGCTGTCCCAGGGTGTGACGGTGGGTGAGGGCGCGGGGGGCCTACTGGCCCTGCCCCTGGTCCAGGCCGCGGCGGCACTGTCTGCGGAGCTGCCGGAGAAGCCGTCCGACGACAAGGCCGCGACCGCCGCCGGGTGAAGCGCGGGGTGGGTGACGCGACCCGGCGCTTGCCGGGTGCCGCTGCGCCCACCCGTGCCGCCCCTGGGGGTACCTCCCAGGCCGTTCAGGCACTGGGGGAGGCACATCTGCCCGCGGTTTCGGCGGGCCGGCGGAGAGCCGCGTACGGCGAGAAGGGGTCGTGTCGGGGGGTGTCCGCCCGCAGCGGTTGGCGCGTCAACACAGGTCACTTCTGTGGCCGACCGATTCCGCGCCGTTCCGAGGACC
>NZ_JBHXNW010000136.1:0-11093 GCF_042717365.1 Streptomyces sp. NPDC058534 | reverse complement strand
CCCCTCGCGGCGCCGGCCACCCCGCGCGCCGGGGGCCCCCGCCCCCGCCCCCCCCCCCCCGGGCGCGGGCGCCGGCGACAGCGGTGGGGCCCACGGCCACCGGTGACGTCGACATGGCCCCAGCCCACCAGCGCGCCCGCTTCCGGAACCAGCGGTGATCCGCTTCCGAAGCGCTTCCGACGGTGGTGAACGGCGGGGCCCGGAGGGCCTACGTACGCCCGCCCACGCCCCCGTGTCCTCCGCGTCCTCCGTGGCGCCCCCCGCCGAAGCCGGGACCACCGTGAAACCGATCACCGAGCCGCCGCCGTCCCGCCGGTACGCGAACGGCGCGCCCCCGTGGGCCAGGGCGACCTCGCGCACGCGGCTCGGCCGGGTCCAGGACGTCGCCGTCCGGCCCGAGGACCTGTACGTCGGTGCGGGCGGGGGCGCACGATGTCGTGGCCGGGCGCGGAGGAGGAGAAGTCGCCCGGCGACAGCCGCAGCCGGCGCGCCTCGGCCCGCAGATCCCGCGCGGCCTGTTCGAAGACGGACTCCTGGTCCACCCGGACCAGCCGCGCCGCCGCGTTGTAGGACAGCCCTCCGACGAGGACCGTGACCACGGCGGTGATCGTCGCGAAGGACACCGCGAACGTGGTCCGCAGCGACAGCAGCCGGGGCCGGCGCCCGAGCGGGGAGGCGCCCACTCAGTCCGCCCGCAGCACGTAACCCACGCCGCGGACGGTCTGGATCAGCTGCGGGACGCCCGGCTGGTCGAGCTGGTCTGCCGGGAGCTGCGCGCCGAGGGTGACGCCACCCCGATCCTGATGCTGACCGCGCTGGTGGAGGGCCGTCGATGCCCGGCATCATCACGTCCAGCACGAGGACGTCGGGCCGGCCGCGGTGGGCCCGCGCCAGCGCCTCGACGCCGTCGGCGACGGCGGTGACCCGGTACCCCTCCAGGGTGAGGGCGCGGCGTGCCGGATGGCGCGGTCGTCTTCGGCGAGCAGAACAGTCCGGGGCACGCGCCCAGTCTGCCAAGACCGGCGGCGCCCCGACCGGACGGGCCCGGCTTCCTACCCGTACTCGGGTCTCACCCGGCGGGCCGCAGCGCGGCGAGCCGCTGCTCGAAGGGCACGACCTCCTCGAAGGAGTCGCGCCGGGGCTGCGGGCGAGCGGCCGAGGTCAGGCCCGCCATCAGCGCCGCCAGCTCGCCCGCGGCCCGCGCGGTCCGGCCGTCGAGCCCTTCGGCGCCCCAGTCCTCGGAGGCGGCGTACACCCCGGTGGGGACGACGACGGCCTTCAGGTACGCGAACAGCGGACGCAGGGCGTGGTCCAGGACGAGGGAGTGCCGGGCGGTACCGCCGGTGGCCGCGATCAGCACCGGCTTCCCGGCGAGGGCGTCCTCGTCGGTGACGCTCAGCGCGTCGAAGAACGACTTGAACAGCCCGCTGTACGACGCGGAGGCTGCATCGATGCGCGCCTCCGGCACGACCGGCGTGACCACGATCAGCCCGTCGGCGTCCGCGACCACGGCGAACGCGTCGGCCAGCGGCGTCGCCGGGAAGCCGTTGGTGAAGGTGTGCGCGATCTCCACGGCGAGGTCGCGCAGTTCGATCACCCGGACCTCCGCCGAGGTCTGCCCGGCGGTGGCGGCGGCCAGCCGGTCGGCCAGCAGCCGGGTGGACGACGGGACGCTCAGTCCCGCCGAGACGACGACGAGCTTCATGCCCGTACTCCTTCCTCGCGGACGTCCAAGCGGGCTTCCTGGCGGACGTCCTTGCGGACGTCCTTGCGGGCGCCGGCCAGCAGGGACGCGTGGGTCGGCGCGTCCGGCACGTCCGCCGGGCGGTCCTTGGCGAACTCCTTCCGCAGCACCGGCACGACCTCCTCGCCGAGCAGGTCGAGCTGCTCCAGGACGGTCTTCAGGGGCAGGCCGGCGTGGTCCATCAAGAACAGCTGGCGCTGGTAGTCGCCGGCGTAGTCGCGGAAGGCGAGGGTCTTCTCGATCACCTGCTGCGGCGAGCCGACCGTGAGCGGCGTCTGCTCGGTGAACTCCTCCAGGGACGGGCCGTGCCCGTACACAGGCGCCACGTCGAAGTACGGGCGGAACTCGCGCACCGCGTCCTGGCTGTTCTTCCGCATGAACACCTGGCCGCCGAGGCCGACGATCGCCTGCTCGGGGGTGCCGTGCCCGTAGTGGGAGTAGCGGGCCCGGTACAGCTCGACCATGCGCTTGGTGTGGTCGGCGGGCCAGAAGATGTTGTTGTGGAAGAAGCCGTCGCCGTAGTACGCGGCCTGCTCGGCGACCTCCGGCGAGCGGATGGAGCCGTGCCAGACGAAGGGCGCGACGCCGTCCAGCGGCCGGGGCGTGGACGTGAAGCCCTGGAGCGGCGTACGGAACTTCCCCTCCCAGTCCACGGTGTCCTCGCGCCACAGGCGGTGGAGCAGGGCGTAGTTCTCGACGGCGAGGTTGATGCCCTGCCGGATGTCCTTGCCGAACCACGGATACACGGGCCCGGTGTTCCCGCGCCCCATCATCAGGTCCACCCGGCCGTCGGCCAGGTGCTGGAGCATCGCGAAGTCCTCGGCGATCTTCACCGGGTCGTTGGTGGTGATGAGGGTGGTGGAGGTGGAGAGGACCAGCCGCTCGGTGCGGGCCGCGATGTAGCCGAGCATGGTCGTCGGCGACGAGGGGACGAAGGGCGGGTTGTGGTGCTCGCCGGTCGCGAACACGTCGAGCCCGACCTCCTCGGCCTTCAGCGCGATGGCGACCATGGCCTTGATCCGCTCACGCTCGGTCGGCGTACGGCCCGTGGTCGGGTCGGGCGTGACGTCGCCGACGCTGAAAATGCCGAACTGCATGGTCGCTCAACCTCCGGTTTGTTGACTCTTCAACCATACCCGGCAACGGTGGCCCACCGGCGGTTATTCCATCGAGGCCGTGCGAAGCTGCCCGCATGCTCGTCCTGCGCTCCGCCGCCCTCTTCGCCGTAGCCGCCCTCTTCGAGATCGGCGGCGCCTGGCTGGTCTGGCAGGGGGTGCGCGAGCAGCGCGGCTGGCTCTGGGCGACCGGCGGCGTCCTCGCCCTCGGCGCGTACGGCTTCGTCGCGACCTTCCAGCCCGACGCCCACTTCGGCCGCATCCTCGCCGCGTACGGCGGCATCTTCGTGGCCGGCTCGATCCTGTGGGGCATGGTCGCCGACGGCTACCGCCCCGACCGCTGGGACATCACCGGCGCGCTGGTCTGCCTGGCCGGGATGGCCGTGATCATGTGGGCGCCCCGCAACGGCGCCTGACTACCCTGGACGGCGACGTCCAGCACCGACCAAGGAGCAGCCCATGGCCACCGCAGCCGCCCCGTCCGCCGCCTCCCGCATCGCCGTCGTCACCGGTGCGAGCAGCGGCATCGGCGCCGCCACGGCCCGGCAGCTCGCCGCGGCGGGTTACCGGGTCGTCCTCACCGCCCGCCGCAAGGACCGCATCGAGGCCCTGGCGGAGGAGATCGAGGCGGCCGGACACAAGGCGACGGCATACCCCCTCGACGTCACCGACCGCGAGGCCGTCGACGAGTTCGCCACCGCCTTCAAGACGGTCGGCGTCCTGGTCAACAACGCCGGCGGCGCACTCGGCGCCGACCCGGTGGCCACCGGCGACCCGGACGACTGGCGCCGGATGTACGAGACGAACGTCCTCGGCACCCTGAACCTCACCCAGGCCCTGCTCCCCAAGCTGGAGGCGAGCGGCGACGGCACGGTGGTCGTCGTCTCCTCGACCGCCGGCTTCGCCACCTACGAGGGCGGCGCGGGCTACGCCGCCGCCAAGCACGCCGAACACGTCCTCGCCGAGACGCTGCGCCTGGAGATCGTCGGCCGCCCGGTCCGCGTCGTCGAGATCGCGCCCGGCATGGTCAAGACCGACGAGTTCGCCCTGACCCGCTTCGCCGGCGACCAGGACAAGGCGGCCAAGGTCTACCAGGGCGTCGCCGCCCCCCTGACCGCCGACGACGTCGCCGACACCATCACCTGGGCGATCACCCGCCCCGCCCACGTCAACATCGACCTCCTGGTGGTCCGGCCTCGCGCCCAGGCGTCGAACACGAAGGTGCACCGGGAGAGCTGACGCCCGGGCGTAACTCACAGGAGTGAAGAACTCCGATCACCCGAACGGCGGTTGAACTGAATATCTAGGCTCGCGTCACAACATCAAACGCGACGGCCCTCGGCCGGGATGCCGGTCCCGACCGAGAGCCTGACCAGCAAGGAACTGGAGCTTCCCTGTGGTTGAACGCGAGCCTAACGGCCATCAGTTCATGGACCTCACAGTCCCCGAGTACGCGTACATGTTCGGGTTCTTGCAGGCGGACGGACATCTCGCGCAGGGAGTAGGACAGAAGGGCCGATTGACGGCTGAGATCAGCGTGCGAGATATCGACCTCTTGCGCGAGTTCCAGAAGCTGACGCCTTACTACAGCAGCATCACCGAGCGCACCCGATCCACCAACTTCGCCGAGGCCTCTCACACGGCTGTCTGGACCCTGTGCTCCCTCGAGGCCAGGACCCGGCTCAACGGACTCGGCCTGCCGTACGGCCGCAAGTCGCAAGCGATCTCGCCTCCTTATGGCGAGTTCTCGCAGCGGGACTACCTGCGAGGCGTCATCGACGCCGACGGGTCTGTGGGTTACACCAGCAAGGGGTTCCCCTTCATCTCCCTCACCACGGCCAGCACGGCCATCGCTACGTACCTTGGCCACCACGCGAGAGAAGTGACAGGCGCTGAGCGCATCCTCAAGCGCAACGCCCGCGACAGTGTCTACAACGTCTTCTACATGATGGAGACCGCCCAGAATCTGGCAGCTCACTTCTACTACCCCGGATGCCTGTCCCTGGAGCGCAAGCGAGCAGTCGCCGGGTCCATCGCCACCTGGGTACGCCCTGCCGACATGCGTGCCGCTCACACCCGACGCCGCTGGAATGAGTGCGAGGACAGGATTCTGCTCAAACTCAACAGCCCAACGGCGGCCGCCGAGGCGCTCGGCAGAACTCCGCAGAGCTGCAACCTCCGCATGTGGCGCCTGCGCTCTGGCCAAGTGCCCATGCCCAGCGAACAGTGACCAGATGAACCAGGCCCCCCGTGCCGATCGGGGGAGCCACTCGCGTCAGCCCTTCACGCAAACGACCTGCTTCAGCTTCGCCACGACCTCCACGAGGTCGCGCTGCTGGTCGATCACTTGGTCGATCGGCTTGTACGCGCCCGGGATCTCGTCCACCACACCCGAGTCCTTGCGGCACTCCACGCCCCGCGTCTGCTCCTCCAGATCCTTGGTGGAGAAGCGCCGCTTGGCCGCGTTCCGGCTCATGCGCCGGCCCGCGCCGTGGGACGCGGAGTTGAAGGACTTGTCGTTCCCGAGGCCCTTCACGATGTACGAACCCGTGCCCATGGAACCGGGGATGATCCCGTAGTCCCCGGAACCCGCGCGGATCGCGCCCTTGCGGGTCACCAGCAGGTCCATGCCGTCGTACCGCTCCTCGGCCACATAGTTGTGGTGGCAGGAGATCTCCGGCTCGAAGACCGGCTTGGCCTTCTTGAACTCCTTGCGGACCACGTCCTTGAAGAGCGCCATCATCAGGGTGCGGTTGTACTTCGCGTACTCCTGCGCCCAGAACAGGTCGTTGCGGTATGCCGCCATCTGCGGGGTGTCCGCGACGAAGACCGCGAGGTCGCGGTCGATCAGGCCCTGGTTGTGCGGGAGGTTCTGGGCGACGCCGATGTGGTGTTCGGCCAGTTCCTTGCCAATGTTGCGGGAACCGGAGTGGAGCATCAGCCAGACCGAACCGGACATATCAACGCAGAGCTCCACGAAATGATTCCCTTGGCCAAGGGTTCCCATTTGCGCAGCCGCCCGCCCCCTGCGAAAGCGAACCGCCTCCGCAACCCCGTCGAACCGCCCCCAGAAGTCGTCCCACCCGCTCGTCGCCAGCCCGTGGAAGCGCCCCGGCTCGACGGGGCTGTCATGCATGCCCCGCCCCACCGGAATCGCCTGCTCGATCTTCGAGCGGAGGCGGGACAGGTCGCCGGGCAGGTCGTTCGCCGTCAGGGACGTCTTCACCGCCGACATTCCGCAGCCGATGTCGACGCCCACCGCCGCCGGGCACACGGCACCCCGCATCGCGATCACGGAACCGACCGTCGCGCCCTTGCCGTAGTGCACGTCCGGCATGACCGCGAGGCCCTTGATCCACGGCAGGGTCGAGACGTTGCGCAGCTGCTGCAGCGCGCCCTCCTCGACCGTCGCCGGGTCGGTCCACATCCGGATCGGCACCTTCGCGCCCGGCATCTCCACGTACGACATATCGTCCTCATTCCCCCGGAAACAAACAGAAGTATCGAAGCGCAAAAACCGGAGCCAATGACAGCCAAAGGGGCAACTGACCGGCGTTCACGGCAGCGCGTGCGATACACATTGTCTCCAGGGGACGCCCCCGTGCGGCAAGCGATTAACCAGCGGGGACACTGGAGTCCCGAAGCGTTCCGAAGCGTCCCGAACCACAGCCACCCCGGCGAGAGGAGCCGCACCGTGCAGCGGAAGGCCTACGTACCCGGCGTCGCCGCCTTCCTGGCGGTGTTGCTGGCCGGCTGCACCGGCGGCTCCGGCGACGGCGCCACGGCGGACGACTCCAACCCGGGACAGCCGGGCGTCGCCACCGAGGCCGCCGAGCCGGGCAAGTACCGGACCCTGCCGGAGCCGTGCGGCGCGGTCGGGGACAAGACGCTCGACTCGCTGCTGCCCGGCATCGAGGAGATCCCGGACGAGGTGCAGCGCGAGAAGGCGTACAAGGGGGAGCCGACGCTCGCGTACGACACCGACCGCAAGGTCGGCTGCCGCTGGAAGGTCGAGTCGGCGGACGCCACCCACCACCTCTTCGTCGACTTCGAGCGAGTGGTGTCGTACGACAACTCCGTGAGCGACGACAGCCAGGCCGAACAGCTCTTCACCCAGCAGGTGGAGGCCGCCGACCTGCCCGAACCGGTCGTCTCCGAGTCTGCGCCCTCTTCCTCTTCCTCTTCCTCTTCCTCGTCCGAGCCCGGCGCCACGCCGGAGTCGGGGTCCCCGTCCGGCACCCGGTCGCCCGGCTCGCCCTCCGCCACGCCCTCGGGCTCCGCGTCGTCCGGTGACGCCTCGTCGAGCCCGTCCGCCGGTGCCACGCCCACCGATCTGCAGCCCCGGCTCCTCGACGACCTCGGCGACGAGGGGTACGTCGACGACGAGCTGAGCGACTCCGGTTCCACGGCGAAACAGCGCACCGTGACTGTGGCGTTCCGCACGTCGAACGTCGTGGTGACCATCGAGTACGCGGAGCAGTCGGCGACGCTCGGAGTCGTGCCGGACAGCGAGGAAATGCAGGACATGGCCCGGAAACTGGCCTCCCAGCTGGCGGATTCGCTCAGCGGTTGAGCCCCGTCCGGGCTCCGGGGCGTGCGCGCGCGGTGCACCCGAAGCGGGTCCGCACCATTTCTTCACCGCGTACGGTGGCTCCTCGGACCCGTTCCGACCGCAGGAACCATGAGCGTCATGAGTGAAGGAACCATGCAGCTACGAGCCCAGCGTGACCAGCGAGACAAGCGAGAGCAGCGAGAGCGGAAAGCGTCGCGGCTGACCCGCGTCGTCGTCTGCGCGGCCGCCGTCCCCGCCGTGCTGGTGGTGGCCGGCTGCTCCTCGGACTCCGGCTCCGGCGACGGGAAGGACAAGGCCGCCGCGGAGAAGTCCGCCGCGTCCAAGTCCGCGAGCCCGTCCCCGACGGTGCGGGCGGCGGCGTACGCGAAGCTTCCGGAGCCGTGCTCGGTGCTGTCGAAGAAGTCGCTGGAGGACCTGGTGCCGAAGGGCGACTCCGGCAAGGAGGGCGCCTCCAACGACACCGCCACTCGCGTCAGTTGCTCCTGGGACAGCCTCGACGACAACGGCGTGAAGGGCTCCCAGTTCCGCTGGCTGAGCGTGTCGATGCTGCGCTTCGAGTCGGACGCGACACGCGGCGCGGGCGACGAGCTGGCGCACGACTACTACACGAAGCAGCTGAAGGACGCGCAGAGCGCCGAGGGTGCCAAGAGCCTGAAGACCACGCCGGTCGGCGGCACGGGTGACGAGGCCTCGGTCGTGCGCTACGACCTGAAGAAGAAGGAAGGCACCTTCAAGCAGCAGACGGTCGTGACGCGCGTCGAGAACGTCGTCGTCACCGTCGACTACAACGGCGCGGGTCTGGCCGGCGAGAAGACGCCGGACGCGGACGACCTGGTGAAGGACGCGCAGAAGGCGGCCAAGGAGGCGGTGGCCGCGGTGGCGAAGGCCAACGGCAGCGGGGCGAGCAGCTCGCCGTCGCCCTCCGAGCCGGCGTCGAAGAAGCCCTCCGCGGCAGGGTCGAAGTCGGCGTCGAAGTCCTCGTCGAAGTCGGGCTGACGGACCGTATCGACCCACCGGCCACCCGTTCCCCGTACACATGTGCCACTCTGTTGCGCGCAACAACAGGCACTGGGAGGGGAGTACGGGTGGCCGCGCCACTACAGCTGACCCGGACGCATCGCGTTCTCATCGGCATGGTCGTCTTCGGTGCCGTCGTCATCGCCGGGATCGGCTTCGCGGGTTCCTACGCGGCGGTGCGGGAGCTGGCCCTGCAGAAGGGCTTCGGGAACTTCAGCTACGTCTTCCCGATCGGCATCGACGCGGGCATCTGCGTGCTGCTCGCCCTCGACCTGCTGCTGACCTGGATCCGTATCCCCTTCCCGCTGCTGCGCCAGACGGCGTGGCTGCTGACGGCGGCGACGATCGCGTTCAACGGCGCGGCGGCGTGGCCGGACCCGCTGGGTGTCGGCATGCACGGCGTGATCCCGATCCTGTTCGTGGTGTCCGTGGAGGCCGCCCGGCACGCGATCGGCCGGATCGCCGACATCACCGCCGACAAGCACATGGAGGGCGTCCGCCTCACCCGCTGGCTGCTCTCGCCGGGGCCGACGTTCCTGCTGTGGCGCCGGATGAAGCTGTGGGAGCTGCGCTCCTACGAGCAGGTCATCAAGCTTGAGCAGGAGCGGCTGGTCTACCAGGCCCGGCTGCGCTCCCGGTTCGGCCGCTCCTGGCGCCGCAAGGCGCCCGTCGAGTCCCTGATGCCGCTGCGCCTGGCCCGCTACGGCGTCCCGCTCGCGCAGACCGCTCCGGCGGGTCTGGCGGCGGCGGGTATCGAACCGGCCCTGCTGCCGCCGGCGCCGCAGCCCGAGGAGGCCGCCCAGGGCCCCGGGACCGCGCCCTCGCTGCGTAAGGCCGAGCCGGCCGCGGAGCAGCGTCCCGAGCTGACGGGCGGCCGGGAGCCGGAGTCGGTGCGGGAGGAGCCGGTGCGGGAGGAGCCCGAGGCGGACCAGAACCAGTGGCTGCACGCCCGGGATCCACAATTCGTGGAGTACCGCGGTGGCTACGACCCCGCGTACGACCCGGACGACCAGTACGCCCAGTGGTACGCGGAGCAGCAGCAGGCGGACGAGTACCGGCAGCAGTTCGAGGAGCCGCCGCCCGTCCAGGAGCCCTCCCCCGAGGACACCGGCAGTTTCCCCATCCCGGTGGGGCCGCACCGCACCCGCGAGCTGGGCGAGGGCGGCGGCACCCCGCAGGCGGAGCCGGACGAGGACGCGTACTACCAGGTCTTCAAGCGGTCGATCAGCGGCAGCGGTTACCCGACGCCGCGGGAGTTCGGCTACAACATCGAGGCGACGTACGGGGTTTCCGTGCTGGACGCGGATGCCAAGCGGATGGTCATGCGTTTCCAGGAACGCCACACGGCGGAACTCGAGGACGAGCACATCGCGTAGCGCTGTGCTCGCGCTTCCGGGAATTCCATGGAATTCCCGGCCTCCACATGAAATCCATTCCTCCACGGTATGTCCACACCGCCAACTACCCCAAAATGGACGCCAGTTCAACAGAGGGTGTGACTCCTGTCACCCAGGCGGAAGGTTGTAGCGGCAAGTGTGAAGAGATCGTGATGGCTGATCACCTCTGATCTCCTCTGTTCACCAGTATTTCCAGGATCAATTGACGGCGCATCAGAAATGTGAATTGCTGAGCGATTGCATCATGAATGATTCCGCCGAGTGCCGTACGGCACTTACCTGGAGGACGAAATCCCTATGGAGACAGTGTTCTGGAGCCGTCGGCGCCTGCTCGGCACCCTCGCCGCCGTCACGGCCGTCGCCGCCACGCCCGGGGTCCTGGTCGCGCCGGGCCGCGCCGGGGCCGTCACGGCGGCGGCGGACGAGCCGCCCACGCCGTTCGAGCTGCCGGACACCGAGCGGGCGAAGGTCGTCAAGGCCTGGCTGACCGGCGGCAGGGCCACCAAGGCCGCCGCGGCGCAGGCGATGTACGGCACGGACGCGGACATACGGACGTTCCTCGGCACGACGCTCCCGACGGTGACGGCGGAGGACAACCGCGTCGCCGTGGCCGCCTACCTCGCGAGATCCGGCGTCGGGCTGCGGCGCGAGGCCTCCGCGGCGCTGGACGGCGGCGACGGCGCGGTGGCGGCCTTCCTCGACGGCGGCTTCAGACCCGGCCTGCTCGAAGACCTCCAGGTGTCCACGGCCACGGTCTCGGCCACCGGCGGCAAGGCGGTCAGACGCGAGGCGTCCGCCGCCCTGGACGCCGGCACCGAGCAGGACCTCGCGGCGTTCCTGTCCCAGGGCAGGTTCGAGGCCCGCGAGGAGGACATGCGGGTGGAGACCGCCACCATGCTGACCTCCGGCGGCGCGGAGGTGCGCAAGTACGCGGACCGCGCGATGAGCGGCAACCGCCAGGAGGTCGAGTGGTTCCTGGACACCGGGCAGCACATCGCGCGCGCCCGCGACCAGGAGACGGCGACGATCGAGGAACTCGTCGCCGTCGTGGAGCGCGAGGGCAAGCGCGCCCAGGCGGAGACCGACCTCGCCGTCGAGGCCTCCGAGCGGGCCAAGACCGCCGCGGAGAAGGCGAGGCAGGCGGCCGAGAAGGGGGGGGCGGCCGGGGGGGGGGGCGCGCGACACCGGGCCGGGGGCGAGGGGGGCGCGGGGCGCGCGCCGGGGGGCCGCGGCGCGCGCGCGCGCGC